>JAJCXL010000276.1 GCA_029263435.1 Acidobacteriota bacterium
CGGCTCTCACGGGCATTCTCCCCTCGCGCATCTGCTGCTCGCACCTCTGACGCACCGCATCCTCCGGCACGCTCCGTGCACTGTGTTGTGCGCTCGCGCATGGTCGCCCGAATGGGGCGCGAGGCTGTCGGAGTGGACCCAGGGTTTGGAATCTCAGTTGGGAATGGCGTGACGAAGATGAAAGTGTTGCTTTGTGTGGACGACGATGCGCGCTACGAAGGCCTCCTGGACGCGCTCGACACGATACTGGGACTCGGGCGCGAGGATTCGGTTCTCGTTGCACATACGGTCGCCACTCTCAGGTGGCCACCCCTCAGAGGCGACGCCGCCGGGTGGGCGGGCACCGAGCGTGACATTCTCCAGAAGGTCGACCAATTCCTCGAGCGAACCGTCGCCTCCGTGGATCGGCTCGGCGTACGAGCCGAAGCGCTGCGGCTCGAAGGCGCGATCGCATCAGAGCTGTTGAAAGCCGCCGAGGCGCACGACGTCGACGTCATCGTCGCGGGTGCGATCGGTCAAGCGCGCGGCCAAGATTTCCTCGTCGGCTCCGTCGCCGAAAAGCTCCTCGCCGTGAGCGAGCGTAGTCTGCTCCTATGCCGAGGTGAGGATCTCGAACGAGACACAGAGCTGCGGGTGCTCGTCGCGGTGGACGACACCGAGGCGAGCTATCGAGCGGTCGAGTCTTTCGCAACCACGTGTCGATTGAAGCGCGCCGCTATCGAGATCGTGCACGTGATGGTGGGTCCGCCGTCCGAAGGCGAGCTCGTCGCACCAGAGGGCACGGGTGAGATCGCCTCCAGTGTTCGTCAACAGGCGCAAGATACCGTCCACCGTGCTCGAGAGGTACTCGCGAAACACGGGCTTTCCTCGAGCGTTTCGATCCGCACCGGCGACCGAGCTCGAGAGGTACTCGACGCCGCGCGTCGCTTCGAGTCCAACCTTATCGTGGTCGGCTCCGGACGTCAGAGCGGCTCCCACCTGGCGGGTTGGGGCGGCACCGTGACCAAGCGCGTCGCCCACCACGCGCCATGCTCCGTCTTCGTTGCGGGCTCTCACTCGACCGTGAACAGCGTCAAGCTCGACACATCTTTCACGTAGATCCGATTTCCAGCGAGAGTCGGCTGGGTCCAAGTCGCGCTCGTCGCCACGTCGTAGCGGGCGACGACTCGAAGCTCATCACGGTTCATGCGGATGACGACGAGCTCTCCGTCGTCTTGGAGTGAGAACACGAGCGGCCCCGCGCGCACGATGCCTGCGTTCTCCGCTTGTCGAGGGGCACTCTTCCACAGAACTCGGCCGCTATCCAGATCGAGCGCGAAGTACTGACCGCTGTTCAAATGAGAGAGTCCGACCAACACGCCATCGACCGCGACCCCGTTCGTCATGTGCAAGGAGACCTCGTCCGTATGCCAGACATTTCTCGTCGTCCATCCGTCGCTCCCTCGCTCGACCCGGATGGAAGTAATGCCGTTGCCGCGGCCGGCCTCGATGACATGGCCGTCATGAAGGATCGGCGTCTGTGACGTCGTCGTACTCGCGGTGGTATAGGGTCTGCTCCACAAGAGCTCTCCGGTCTCGAGTGACACGCCGACGAAATGTTCTTGGGTGAAGGTCACCACCTGTCTCGTGCCCTCGAGCTCGAAAATCATCGGCGAGCCATAGGCGGGGCCGTCTCCATCCCACCCCCACCGCTTCTCTCCGGTCGCGACATCGAACGCCGTGAGCTCGCCATCATTGTGGCCACCGACATGGAGGATCACGCGATCTCCATCGACGATCGGAGATGTCGCGGTGTGGTACAGAGGCTGGGTCGGCTGTCCTTCCACTTGCCAAAGCAGTCGGCCGGTCTCCGCATCGAACGCGGACACCGTCCCGGTCATCCCGAGGGTGAACAAGCGTCCATCCGCGAAGCTCGGCGTAGATTTGGGGCCGGGGCCATGGCTGCGGGTCGCGGAGCTCATCTCGAACGGCGCGGGGTAGCTCGTTCGCCACACGACGTCGCCCGAGCCGGCGTCGTGGGCCGTCAACACCTCTTCTTCGGCCTGACGCGTGAACATGTAGATCCGATCCTCCACGAGAATCGGAGAGGCGTAACCGAAGCCAACCTCGAGCTTCCAACGTTGAGTCAACTCGTCGGGCCACTGCTCCGGTGCGTCGAACGAGCGAGCCGCACCATCGCGTTCCGGCCCGCGCCATTGCGGCCAGTCACGCGCAAACACGTTGGGTGAGAGTGCCAGGATCAGGGAAAAACATAACCACGTCTTTCGCATGAGCCTCAATCTATCAAAGGCGAGCTCGCGACGCGGGGCGAAAGTATCGATGGCGCTAGAATGTTTTCGTCGCCATGCACGAGTCCACATTCCTTCTCGACCTCGCTCTGGTACTCGGAGTGGGCGCGCTCACGGGCGTCGTCGCGCGCGTCTTGAACCAGCCCTCCATCCTGGGCTATCTCGTGGCAGGCCTCATCGTAGGACCCTACCTTCCCGTGCCGCTGTTCGCGGACCCGGAGCGGATCGAGTCGATGGCGGAGTTCGGCGTCGTGCTCGTCATGTTCGCCATCGGTCTGGAGTTTCGCATCGCGAAGCTCATGCGGGTGCTGCCGGTGGCCGGGCTGACGGCTGTCCTGCAAATGAGCGCCTTGATGTGGGCGGGTTTTTCGGTGGGGAGGCTCCTCGGCTGGAGCACGGTCGAGGCGATCTTTCTCGGCGCCGCACTGTCGATCTCGAGCACCATGGTGGTCAGCCGGGTGTTCGACCAGCAGACGACCTCGGCGGACATCAGAGAGCTCGTGCTCGGGGTGCTGATACTTCAGGACGTCGGGGCCATCGCTCTCATCGCGCTGACCACCGCGATCGCCGCGGGTGGCTCGGTCGCTCCGACGGAGCTTGCGGTCACGATGGGCGGGCTTCTCCTCGCGCTCGTCAGCATGCTGGCCTTCGGCATGCTCATCGTGCCGCGGGCCGTTCGTGCGGTCTCGCGTCTCGAAAGCCCGGAGATCCTGAGCGTCTTCTCCATCGGCCTTTGCTTCGCGTTCGCGGTGCTCGCCCAAGAGCTCGGCTACTCCGTTGCGCTTGGTGCTTTCTTGGCCGGTATTCTCGTCGCGGAGAGCGGTCACGCGAGCAGCGTCGAGCATCGTATCGAGCCGGTTCGAGACATCTTCGCCGCGGTGTTCTTCGTCTCGGTGGGGATGTCCGTCGATCCGCGACTCGCTTGGACCTACCTCCCGGTGTCGCTTCTCGTCTTCGGCGTCGTCGTCGTCGGGCAGCTCGTGAGTGTCACGACCGCGGGGGTGTTGTCCGGCAACGGCGTAAGACGCTCCGTGAGCGCGGGGTTGGCTCTCGGTCAGATTGGAGAGTTCGGCTTCATTCTAGCCGGCATCGGAACGTCGGCGGGGGTCGTCCAAGTGGGACTTCAGCCGGTCCTCGTAACCGTCGCGACCGCGAGCGCTTTCACCACGCCGATCCTGCTCGGCCGGGCGCCCCACGTCATTCGCTTCATCGATCGCAACCTTCCTCATCGGGCCCAGTGGCTTCTCGGGCTTTACGAGTCTTGGCTCAAGCGATTGCGAGAGGCCCGACCGACGAAAGCTGGTACGTCGACTATCGCCCGCGCACTCAGAATCATCGCCATCGACGCGGTTCTTCTCACTCTCGTTCTCGCGGTCTCGATCTCGGTTCTCGAGCCCGGCAGCGAATGGCTCGCGGCGCACCTATCCGTCACGCCTTTGGCCGGACGGGTCGGCCTTCTGGTGCTCGCCGCGATGATTGCGACGCCGCTAGGAGGTGGGATCATACGCAACTCGCGCACGCTCGCACGCGTCGCGGGGGAGTCGCTCGTACCTTCTCGCGCTGCACCGGAGACGAGAGCCACTCGTATCGCTGTGCGCAGCCTCCGGACCCTGATCTTTACCGCCGTTCTACTCGGTGTCGGACTTCCCTTGGTCGCCGTGCTTCGACCTCTTGCGGGAGGCCTTTACGGGGCGGTCGGCCTCACCCTCCTCGTCGCCTTCGTAGCGGTGGACCTTTGGCGCAACGCGGGTGCGATGGCGGTCGAGCTGCGCTCGGGAACGGAGCAGCTGACGAGCTTGCTCGCGGAGCAAAGCGGACAGGAAGAGCCGTTGCAGCTGAGCCACTCGAAGCTTCCGCCCGGGCTCGACGCGATGCTCGTTCTGCCTCTCCCTCCACGAAGCGTGGCCATCGGTCGCACTTTATCCGAGGTCAACCTTCGTGCCCGCACCGGGGCCACCGTCCTCGCAATCCAAAGACAGGAAGGAAGCCCGCTCATCCTGCCGACGGGAAGGGAGCACCTGCAGGCCGGAGATGTTCTCGCAATCAGTGGAAGCCGCACGGCCGTCGTGGACGCCAAAGAGATTCTCAACACCGTCATCCCCCCGGCCTGAGCGCTCGTCGGAGAGGGTGAGGCGTTGTTGGCTTCCGCGTGAGGCCGCCCTATACTAAAGCGTCGTGCATAACCTGGGAATTCTTCGGACCATGGGCGTCGCCGTGATCGGAGCAGTGATGCTTCAGGCGCAGTGTCTGGCGGAGTGCATCGCACTACCGTGCGGGCCGGCGGGCGGCGCAGCGCACCATGCCGAGCCGGCCTCCGAAGATACGGCGTCCGAGGCGAGCTGCCACGGCTCTTCGGACGAGAGCTCGCAAAGCCACGAAGCAAGTAGCGCCGGGCACTCCCATTCGGGCGGCGAGCCCTGTGGAAGCCACGTGCGCTGGAGTGCCAACACCACCGTTGGGCTTCAGAAATTCACGCGCAGCGTCGACGACACCGTCCCCGTCGTGTTGCTGCCGACCGTGCGAACGCATAGTGTCTCCCTTCAACGCTCGACGGTTCACGAGACCCACGGTCCGAATCCACCCCCCCTGCCCGTCCATCGGAGCGTCATCCTCCTGATTTGATACTTCAACCTCAGTAAGACTCTCACTCGAGCAAGACATTTTTTTCGCTGGGAGAACCTGCGCATTGTTCGCGCATGAGGTTGAACCATGGCTCTTGAATATCTAAGCACTCCGTCGCGGTCCTTCGTCCACGGCGCATGGCTCGTTGCCCTTTCCACCCTGCTATCCGGGTGTAGCGTTTCGACGGCCGCCCTCTCACAGCCGGATCCGAGCGATTCCGGCGCTTCTATCGGAGCCGCGACTCCCTATCAACCAACGCTACAGGCGGAAACCTCTGGCGACGAGGAGATGCCGCCGGCTCCCGCGATGGCCGATCCACACGAGGGACATGAGCACGCGACGACAGACCTCGTCTTCGCATGCCCGATGCACCCCGACATCACCGGCGCCGAAGGTGACAAGTGCCCAGAATGCGGGATGACTCTGGTTGAGAGAAAGGAGCCGCCCAAGTGAAGCTGTCCCACCGAACAGCGAGCTTCGCCACGGCGGCGCTGCTAGCCGCGGGTCTGAGCGGCTGTGCGAGCACGAACCCAGGACCGGCTTTCGATGACATGCAGAACAAGCTCCGCGAGCAGACCGGGCTCTCCCCCGAGTGGGCTCGGGACTCCGAGCAGTCCGAAGCGACGCGTGCGACGGTCAAAGGCATGTTGGCGGAGCCTCTCGACGTCGATCATGCGGTACGCATCGCCTTGTTGAACAATCGGCGATTGCTCGCGGAGTTCGAAGAGATTGGCGTCTCGCAAGCCGATCTGGCCGAGGCCTCCCGGATCGAGAACCCTTCGTTTCACACGAGTCTGAGATTCTCTTCCGGGCCATACAACAATACCGAGCTGGGCCTCGCCCTGAACTTTCTGGATGTGTTCATCCTTCCGTTAAAGAAGAAGGTCGCGACGGCGGAGCTCGAACGGACCAAGATGCGCGTGGCGAGTGAGGTCGTCGAGGTCGCGGCGGCGGTAAAGACAGCGTTTTACGAGCTCCTCGGTGCCGAAGAGCTCTTGGAACGATTGACCGTCATACAAGACATCCGTCAGGCCGCCGCCGATTTCGCCACCGAGCAGGAGCGAGCAGGCAACTTGAGCGAGCTCGATCTGGAGCAACATCGAGCGGCGAACAACCAGCTTCGGGTGGACCTCGTGCGCGCCCGCATCGACATTCGCATGAAACGCGAAGCGCTCCACCGGATGCTCGGCTTATGGGGTGAAGACATTCAATGGCAGAGCCGGGACGGGCTCCCTCCCCTGCCGGCGAGCGATCCGACATTGGTCGCTCTCGAGAGCTCAGCCCTCGAGAGCCGATACGACGTCGCCGCGGCTAGAAAAGGCGTCGAGCAAGTGGCGCGTGCGCTCGGGCTCGAGAAAGGCACTCGGTTCTTTCCCGCCGGTATCCACATCGGGATCGAGTCCGAGAGGGAGCCCGATGGTGAGCGCGTCACGGGACCCACGCTGGGGCTAGAGCTTCCCCTCTTCAATCAAGGCCAGCCGGCCATCGCCCGACTCACGTCCCAGCTCTATCAATCGCAGCGACGCTTGGAGCATCTATCGATTCAGGTGCGCTCCGAAGTCCGTCAAGCACGGGATTCGATGATCGCGGCGAGGGAGCTGACGGAATATTACAGAGATCGCCTGCTCCCTCAACGCAGAGACATCGTGGCTCTGACTTTGGAGCAGTACAACATGATGCTCTTGGGAACCTATGACTTGCTCGCGGCCCGGGAGCGAGAGGTCGAAACGGAGCGTTCTTACATCGAAGCATGGCGCGACTATTGGATCGTTCGGGCTGAGTTGGAGCGCGCGCTCGGAGGTCGATTCCCATCCGGGACGAGAACCTCGCAGGACACATCGCTACCGGACACGCACGCCACGAACGCGGAGGCACGACAATGAAGTTCAATCGACGTAGTTTCTGGAACCGCCTCGCCGGTGTCACCGGCATTTCAGCGCTCGCCGGGAGCCAGACGACGGCAGCGCGATCGGACGCGCCTGGCTACACGCCCGTCGATACTCCGGACGGCGTGAGCTTACCTTTCGTGATGAAAGACGGGGTGAAGGAGTTTCACCTCATTGCCGAGCCGGTCGTTCGCGAGTTTGCGCCCGGCATGACGGTCAACTGCTGGGGC
>JAJCXL010000277.1 GCA_029263435.1 Acidobacteriota bacterium
ACCCACCCACCTACTGGATCCGCGCGGATCGCTTGCTCGACGGCTCCGGAGAAGCTCCGGTCCGAAACGCCACCGTCATCATCCGAGGCGAGCGGATCGTCTCGGTGGGCTCAGGCCTCGCTCCGCCGGAAGGTGCGGAGCAAATCGATTTGGGCGAGATGACGCTCCTTCCCGGACTCATCGATTTGCACACGCATCTCACCGATAAAGTGGGCATTCACTGGGAAGAGGTCCTCGTCCGGACCACCCCGCCCCAGGCCGTGCTGCACGGCGCCCGAAATGCACTCGACACTCTACGCTCCGGCTTCACGACCGTCCGGGATATGGGTCCTACTTGGTCATTCACCGATGTCGACCTACGGGATGCGATCCGCGACGGCGTCGTGCCGGGACCGAGAATGCAGGTTGCGGGGAACTACGTCTCTGCCACCGGCGGCGCGGGTGACGCCCGCCAATTCTCGATCTATGTCGACGTGCCGCTCGTTCACAACCTCGCCGACGGGGTGGATGCGGTCCGAGGGGCGGTTCGAACGAATTTCAAGCACGGCGCGGACTTCATCAAGATCCTCGCGACGGGCGCGGTCCTATCCCGAGGCATCCCACCGGGAGCCCAACAATATTCGGATGAAGAGTTAGCCGTTGCCGTCGAAGAAGCGACTCGCTGGGGACGCTTCGTCGCTGCGCACGCTCACGGAGCGGAAGGCATCAAAGCGGCAATCCGAGCCGGAGTGCGCACCGTCGATCACGGCTCGATGATCGACGAAGAAGGCGTGCAGCTCCTGTCGGAACATCCCGAGACCTACTTCGTGCCGACCCTCTATGTCGGAGAGGTCGTCGTCCGCGACGGCGACGCGCTCGGGATCCCTCCATCCGAGATCGAGCGATCGCGGAAAATGTCCGAGTTCCGCCGCGCAGCATTTCGTCGGGTCCTCTCGGCGGGTCTGCCTATCGGGTTCGGAACGGATGCGGGCGTATTCGCCCACGGAGATAACGCACGCGAGTTTTTGCTCCGCGTAGAAGAAGGACAACGTCCGAGCGATGCCATCGTATCGGCGACGAGTTTGGCGGCCCGAATCATGGGCTGGGAGGATCACGTGGGGAGCGTCGTCCCGGAGAGCTACGCGGACCTCATCGCCGTCGGTGGCGACCCGCTCGAAGACATCACGACCCTCGAGCGCGTGGTGTGGGTCATGAAAGGGGGCGTCGTCTACCGAGACGATCGCCCACTATCACGATAGCTGCCAGCTTCGTCCAATCTCCGGGAGCTGCCTTTCCATCCCGCTGCTGACGATCCTATCCCTGCTCGATGATTCTCTACTCGGCAATCCCGTAGACGTGAGTCAAGGTTCGGATCACCAGCAGGCCATCCGACGCCGCGGGGGTCGACAACACCGTCCCATCGATTGAGTTTTTTGCCAAGAGCTCGTATCGATCGCCGGCGCGAACGACGAACGTCTCACCGTCTTCATTCGTGAAATAGAGCTTTCCGTCCGCCACGATCGGAGAGGCCGCATAAGATCCCCCGACCCCGCCGATGCGCACACGGTAGACCCGGTCGCCGCTCTCGGCGTCGTAGACCGTCAGCCTGCCGTTATTCGCGTTCGTGTAGAAATACCCCTGATAAACGAGCGGGCTCGGGATGTAAGTCCCGCCGCGATTCTTGCTCCACGCGAGCGCTTCACTTCGTTCGACGCCCTCAGGAAGCGCCAAGTCGCCGCGGCTCCCGGGACGGATGGCATAGATCGGGCGGATGGGCGGGTAGCCGGCGGTGACGTAAATGAGGTCCTTGGTGACGACCGGCACCCCGATGGGGATCTCGGAGTTCGGCCCGAGATGCCAGAGAAGCTCACCCGTGCTCGGGTCGTATCCGCGCACGATGGTGCCGTTAGTGATGAGCTCGTCTCCCCCGGAGCCTCGAAAGATCGCCGGCGTGCTGAAGGTCGGGATCTCCTCGGGCCGCTCGGTTCGCCAGACCTCCTCGCCATCCGTTATTCGAAATGCCGCGATGAAGGAGCCGTTATGCGCATCCGACTGCACGATCACCTTATCTTCATAGAGGATGGGCGAGCTGGAGTGCCCCCACTGATAGTCGGGGTCGTAGAACCACCCGACGTTGCGCACCCCGATGTCCTTCGTCCACAGCAAGCGTCCGGAAACGTCGTGGCAATAAATCGCCCCGACCGCGCCTACCACGCTCACCACGTGTTGACCGTCCGTGACGGGAGTCGCGTTGGCCTGGCTCGATTTGGTATGGCGTTTCGTCCCGGGCACACCGCGGTGGAGCTCGCGCTCCCAGGAGATCGAGCCGTCGGCGGCATCGATAGCGTAGAGCAGCCATCGATGCTCGGAGAGATCTTCGACCGGAGCGACGTCCCCATAGAGCCCCGTTCGGAAGGTAGCGTTACCGGCACCGCTGATCGCGGTGGCCACGAAGATCTTGCCGCTCGACACGATCGGGCTCGAGACGCTAAATCCGGGGATGGGGGTCTTGAACCGGATATGGGTGCCCGTCGTTTCGCTCCATTCGAGTGGCACACCCTGTCCATCGGCCACGCCCGAGCCATTGGGACCGCGAAAGCTCGGCCACGGCGCCGGTGCGCCTTTCGGAGGGGGCGGAACCTTCGAGGCGGAGATGACGTCGGCGGCTGACACCGGCGGTGCCTCACGGCTCTCGGCTTCCTCAGTGGGACGAAAGCTGATGCTCTCCCCGGCCCGCTCGACCACCAGGCGTTCCACCATGCCGCCGCGTCCCACGAAAGACAGGACGGTCTCCAACCCTTCAATCGTGTAACGCCTTTGCCCGAGGGGCGTCAGTCGGCCTGCATGAGCTCCCGCGATGGTGAGTTCCTCTCCCGTGGCGGAGACCGTCACCGACTCGTTTCGGGCGTCGTTGACGTAGCGTCCGCTGACGGCATCGTGTGCGGCGGCCTCGGGAGGCCGCTCGGGCGCTGCTGCATCTCTGGGTCGCGGCCGAGAGGAGATGAACGACAAGAAGGCGCCGGAGTCCGACGCTCGGGCGCGTTCGAGCGCGCGATCATAGCCTTCGCTCGTGACCCCTCCGCTCTCCAGGGCGTCTTTCGCGAGAGACGTGTCGTCGATCGTCGCGGCGTGGACCAACACGCCGTCGGCGCCCGCGGCGCCCTTCGAAAGCAGTAACCGCACCACTGCGATGTGATCGCCGGACAGAGCCCGGCTGAGCGCCGTCATCTCGTAAAAGGTGTCCTTGAGGTCGACTCGCGCGCCTCGTTCGAGCAAGAGCTCGACCATCGCGACATCGCCCTTCTCGGCGGCGAAAAACAGGGCGGTCGACCCGTATCGGTTGCCGGTATTGACATCTACCCCGGCATCGAGCTGAGCCTTGGCCTCCTCCAAATCTCCGCGGCGTGCGGCATCGAGGAGGCTTTCCGTTTGAATGCCGAACACGCCAACGAGCAAACCGACCCAGAGCCACATGCCGTTAGTCTCCGACGCCGAAGCAATAAAGAGCGCCTCGGGTCCGCACATAGATGCGACCATCCGAGATCGCCGGGGTTGCATAGATCAAGTCGTCGAGGTCGTTGACCGCCGCGATCTCGAGCTCCCCACCCGGGAGCAACACGGCGATCTTTCCCAGCTCACTCGCGAAGAATATCTTCCCGTCCGCGGCCACGGGCGAAGCGTAATAATTGTCCACCGCGCCTTTGAGTCGACCTTGTGCCCGCACATCACCGCTGGCGGGGTCCAGCGATGTCACGACGCCGCCGTCATTGACCATGTACAACACGTCACCGTAAAGGAGAGGCGAGGGCAGCTGGGGGACGCGCCGGTGGTAGCTCCAAACGACGTTTTGGTCGGTCATATCGCCTTCGCCGCCCACCCGAATTCCGAGAATACCGTTACGAGAGGCGAGAGCGGCGAGGTAGAAATCCCACTCTTCTTCGTCGAGTCCCCCGTCCGCGTTCAAGTCGACGAAACCAAACCAAGAGCGGACGTGCCCGTCTGCTTCGTCACCCGCTATCCGCCGGTCCCCGTCTTTGTCCAAGCTCGACAAGGCTTCTTCGAAGCTCCCCGCGGAAATGTTCTTCCCCGGCTGGTTCTCGGGCGCGCCGTAGCCGTTGATGTAGAGCATGTCCCCCGCCAATACCGGCGTCGACTTCATCTCGAAGGACAGCCCGTTGACCCACCAAAGCTTCTCACCCGTCGCCGCGTCGTAGGACGTCAAGAGAAACGAGCCAGGGACGAGAACCTCGAGTGCTCCGCCTTCTTTCTGATACAAGATAGGCGTCGAGTGACCGCTTCTTGCCTCGGGGCGATTCACTTTCCACGCGGTCTCACCCGTCTTCTTGTTCAACGCGATGATGTAGGAGCCGGTGCTCTGGTCGCAAACGAGCACGACGTTGTCGCCCGCCACGATCGGCGACGCACCCATCCCGTAGATGTTGTTGAACGCCTCGACGTCATAGCTCCACTCGAGATTGCCCTCGAAGTCATAGGCGAGCAGCCCATAGTCGGGAAAGAACACGTAGACGTTCGAGGCGTCGACCGCCGGAGACGGTGAGGCCGCGTTGTTGCGCGCATCGATCTTCGCGATGTCGACTTCAGGTGCCTCTCGCCGCCACAAGAGCTTCCCGGTCGCACGCTCGAGTGCATAAGTGAACAGGCGCTCGTCGTCGAGAGCGGTCAGAAAGATCCGCTCCTCGGTCAGGATCGGAGAGGAGTGTCCCTCCGGAAGCTCTGTTTTCCAAACGACGTTCGTCGTTGGATCGAAGTGAAGCGGGAGCGTCGCGGAGTCCGTAACCCCACTTCCGTTCGGCCCGCGAAAGCGGGACCACTCGGAAGCGGCAGCAAGCGGCGCGGAGAGCCCGAGGACGACACTCGCGGTGATGAAGAGCAGGACGTAGAGGCGGGAGTGCATCGGGGAAGAACTCCTTTCGATTGCCCCAATATCCTACTCCAGAAGGGTCGCGTTCGGGTTGTTCAAGCTGAAGTTGTACCAGAACGTGTCGAACCCGCCGAGACGCACTGCCGCGCCAAACGTGCCGGCCGTCGGGTCCAAACGCGCCCCGGTCCCCTTCTCGACCCAGGAGCCGTCGTCGAGCGTGAACCCGGCCGAGGACACGAAGGCGAGGGTCGATCGGAACATGGAGCTATGGTTGCTCCGATACAAGAGGACGAACGTCTCGTCGCCGAGTTGGAAGGGCTTGCCCCCAACGAGCGTCCGGTGCTCGGCCGCGAAGGCGGCACCTCCGTGGTGAAACGCGAAGATCGGCGCCTTGGTGGAAAGCCGCTCGTCTTCGGCGGCCTGCCCACGAAAGCCGTCTTCGTCGCGAAAATAGGCTCGGTATGCGTCCGGGGCGTCCTCACGGCCGTCGATCGAGAGAGCCCGAGTCTCCGGATATTTCCCTTTCCAGTGTCGCCATTGAATCTTTTCCCCCACCGGAAGCTCTTTGAGCCGCTCGCCTTCCAGCTCACCGGAGATTGCTTTTCCCTCCATGATCGACCAGTACGTATCCGTTTGCTGGTCCTGCATCACGAGCGAGGAGTTCACGAGCCCGCCCGACGCTTCGAAGTCCACCGTGCGTCCCCGATAGTCGCGACTGTACACGACAGCCGTGTTCGCGAGCGGTCACCAAACAGCGGCGAAGTGGGTCTCGCCGACCGTGTCGTTGACGACCTCATGGGCGTTGAGCAGGTTGAGTGAGTAAGCGAGGGGGCGTCCGTCGATAACGACCCCCAATACCCACGAGCTCGGCGCGATCTTCGCTTCGTCGGCGGCGACGTAGACCGGCTCGGAGACAGCCGCGATGCGTCCCCTTGGGAGGATCTGCTCGAAGCCTTCCGGTCGGTCCTGCGCTCCCACCACCGAAGGCGAGACCGAGCCCGAGAGAAGTATCAGGAACAATGCGATCATTTGGCGTGTCTCCTGGGAGCTATTTTCCTCGAATAGGGGGTCCGAGCAGTGTGAAGTTGCTGACCTATCAGCCTTTTTTTTGACGGACCGACCCGGGCCACGGATAATAGTGTTCGTTGCCTGGAGGGGCATCGCGACATCACGGTTCATGGGATCCAGACATCGGTCCTTCAGACGTTCGGCAGACTATGAGAAAAACGATTCGATTGACGTTGTCATCTCTGATGTGCCTCGCAGCCCTCACCGCGGGCGCCGAGGATTGGACGGATTGGCGCGGACCGCTCAGAGATGGCCACTCCTTCGAGAGTAACCTTCCCGCGAGCTGGTCCCGGCAAGGGGACAATCTCGCCTGGAGCGCGCCGTACGGTGGGCGCTCGACGCCGATCGTCCTCGGCGATCATCTGTACTTGCAAAACGCGGTCGGCGAAGGCGCGGCTCGTCAAGAGCGCATCATGTGTTTCGACGTCGATACGGGCGAGCTCGTGTGGGAGCACCGGATAACCCTGTACCTGAGCGACGTGCCTCCGCATCGTGTGGGGTGGGCGTCACCCGTCGCGGACCCGACGACCGGCAACGTGTTCGTCTACACCGTCGGCGGCAGCGTCTTGAGCCTGTCGTCGGACGGAGAGGTCCTCTGGCAGCGTTCGCTCGGCGAAGACTTCGGGCTGATCACGACCCACGGGGGCCGGACGGCGTCGCCGGTAATCGACGACGAGCTTCTCATCGTGAGCGGCTTGAGCTCGGGCTGGGGCGAACAAGCTCGTGGGAGCCAGCGCTTTTTTGCGTTCGACAAGTCCAACGGCGAGACCCGGTGGGTCAGCTCGCCCGGCGGGCGCCCCTACGACACGACCTACGCGCCGCCCTATGTGACGAATATCGATGGGGTACGGGTCCTGATCACCGGCGGCGGAGACGGCGCGATGCATGCGATTCAGCCCCAAACGGGTGAATCCGTGTGGCGATTCGAGTATTCGAAGCGTGGGATCAACACCGGTGCAATCGTCCGTGACGGTATCGCGGTCGTCACCCAGGGCGAGGAAAACCTGACGATGAGCCAGATGGGGCTCGTCGCCGCCATCGACGCCCGCGCCACAGGCGAGATCCCTGCAGAAAGCGCCCGCTGGGTGCATGGTGGTGTTCTGGGCGGCTACTCCTCGCCGGTGCTCGACGGCGATCGGTTCTATCTCATCGACAACAGCGCCAACTTGAACGCCTATGATTTCGCGACCGGACAAGAGCTCTGGCAGCTGAACCTCGGAACCATTCAGCGTGCGTCACCCGTCCTGGCGGATGGGAAGCTCTATGTCGGAACGGCGAACGGGAGCTTTTTCATCATCCAGCCCGGCGATGACAGCGCGGAGATCCTGGACCGCGAAGATCTCGGCGACGGCGACGCCTTCGAGGAAATCTACGCGTCCGTAGCCGTCTCTGACGGCCGGGTCTATCTGGCCACCGCCCAAACGCTGTACGCCATTGGACCGAAGCAACGTCGCCCCAGCCCCACCACTTCGCGCGATACCGGTGGACCGAGCACGCCAGGCCCGCCGGCATCGATCCAGGTCGCACCGACGGAGCTCGTCCTCGCTCCGGGCGACTCCATCGAGCTCACCGCTCGCGCGTTCGACGCGAAGGGCGTTCTCATCGGCGAGGCCGAGCCGAGCTGGTCTCTCGACGGGCTCGCGGGCACCGTGTCCGATGGAACGCTCACCATCGCTTCTGACGCGACCGGCCACGCCGGGAAAGTCATCGCCGCTGAGGGTGGTTTGAGCGGCGCCGCACGCGTTCGGGTCGTCCCCGCGCTCCCATGGAGCTACGACTTCGACACGCTCGAATCTATCCCCCCGCAATGGATCAACGCGGGGGCAAAGTTCGAGCTCCGGGAGCTCGACGGCGAAGGCGTGTTGGTGAAAAAAGCAGACAATCCCTTTCTCCGGCGTGCGCGGGTCTATATGGGCCCTTCGGATTGGTCGGACTATTCGGTGGCGGTCGATGCGATGGCCACCACGAGCCGTCGACAAATGGGACATGTCGGCGTCGTCGCTCAGCGCTATCAGCTCACGCTGCTCGGCAGCAACCAACGTCTCGAGCTGCAATCCTGGCAACCGGAGACCGAACGGACCGCGAAGGTCCCGTTCAAATGGGAAGCCGATACCTGGTACCGTCTCAAGCTCGAGGTGACGAAGCGCGCCGACGGAACTGTGAGAGCGCGGGGCAAAGTGTGGCCCCGTACCGAGAACGAGCCGGACGATTGGCTCATCGAAAGAGTAGATGACGATCCGAACTTCATGGGAAGCCCCGGGATTTTCGCCGACGCGACACCGACCGAGGTCTTCTTCGATAACTTGGCCGTACGATCGAACTAGCAAGGAAGCCATAAGCCAATGCGAACGAAAACTGGAATCCTGACCTGGAGCTTGTGGGGCACCCTCGCGGGTGTCCTCATGCTCGCCGCAGTGATGATCAGCGCGCCTGTCAGTCGCGCTGCCGAGAAGGGCGACTGGCCGATGTGGGGCGGAACCGCGGCCCGAAACATGGTCTCTCCGATGACCGGACTTCCCGAGTCCTGGGATGTCGACACCAAGAAAAACGTGAAGTGGGTGGCGGCTCTCGGCTCACAGACCTACGGCAACCCCGTCGTCGCCGGCGGCAAGGTCTTCATCGGCACGAATAACGAAGCGCTCTACGACAAGGAAGTTCCCGGGGACAAAGGGGTGCTCATCGCGTTCAACGAGGCCGACGGAAAGTTTTTGTGGCAGATGGTGTCGGACAAGCATCCCGCCGGACGCGTCAACGACTGGCCGTTTCAAGGCGTGTGCTCGTCTCCCCTGGTCGACGGTAACGTCTTGTACTACGTCACCAACCGCGGTGAGGTGCTCGCGCTGGACACGGAGGGCTTTCTCGACGGAGAGAATGACGGTCCGTTTCAAGACGAGGCCTACGGAAGTCCGCACGACGGCGACGTCATCTGGAAGTTCGACATGATGGAAGAGCTCGGCGCTTTCCCCCATAACATGTCCAACTCCTCGCCCGTGATGCACGGGGATCTCATCTTCATCAACACCTCGAACGGCCACGACGAGAGTCACGTCAACATTCCGTCGCCGATGTCGCCTGAGCTCATCGCCTTGAACAAGAATACGGGCGAGCTGGTATGGGAAGACACGTCGGTAGGCGAGAACATCTTGCACGGGCAGTGGTCGTCTGCCGCGGTGGGTGCTCTCGGCGGAGTCGTGCAAGTCGTGATGGGAGAGGGTGACGGTTGGGTGAGAGGCTTCGTCGCCGACACGGGCGAAAAGCTCTGGGAGTTCGACACCAATCCCAAAGACGCGACTTGGCCCAAAACTCGCAACAATGTGATCAGCACCCCGGTGCTCTACAACGACATCGTCTATATCGCGAACGGACAAGACCCCGAGCACGGAGAAGGTGTCGGCCACTTCTTCGCGATCGACCCGACGAAACGAGGCGATATCACCGAGACGGGTCGCATCTGGCACTACGACAAGATTCGACGCTCCATCTCCACGCCGGCTATCCAAGATGGCGTCATTTATATGCCGGATTTCAGCGGGTTTCTCCACGCTTTGGATCTCGCGACCGGTGAGCCCTTATGGGTTCACGACACCTTCGCTGCCGTGTGGGCGTCACCGATGATCGTGGATGGACGCATCTATCTCGGCGATGAGGACGGCGATGTCGTCGTGCTCGAGCCCGGACGAGAAGAGCAGGTCATCGGGGAGATGAATCTGGGAAGCTCCGTCTATAGCACCGCGGTTCCCGCAAACGGTGTTTTGTATATCGCGAGCCGCAACCAGTTGTTCGCCTTAGCGCTCGACGAATAGACGGTCCTTGGAGCGCATCGACCCAACTCCGGCCGGGACTCCGGCGGCGGCGAAAGGACTGTCCTCTTTCGACTATCACCCGTTGCCGCGGGTCGTTTTCGGGAGCGGATCGCTCTCCCGCCTGGGAGAGCTCGCGCGGGCGGAAGGGTTCCACCGTACCCTCCTCACCGCCGATCCGGGGCTCGTCGACACCCCGCACGTCGAGCGCTCCCGCCGAGCGCTCGAGCGAGCCGGCGTGGAGGTCGTTTTGTTCTCCGACTTCGGAGAGAACCCCGATACCGACATGGTCGAGCGTGGTCGACAGGTAGCCGAGGCGGCCGCAGTGGACTCACTCATCGGGCTCGGGGGCGGGAGCTCCATGGACTGCGCAAAGGGCATCAACTTCGTCCTCACCAATGGTGGCGAGATGAAGGACTACTGGGGCCTAGAGAAGGCGAGCCAGTCCATGTTACCCATGATTGGCGTCCCGACGACCGCGGGAACCGGTAGCGAAGCGCAACGCTTCGCCCTCATCTCGGACGCCGCGACGCACACGAAAATGGCTTGCGGCGATCTCAAAGCCCGCTTTCGAATAGCGGTGCTCGATCCGGAGCTCACCGTAACCCAGCCGATAGAAGTGACCGCCGTCACGGGCTACGATGCGCTGGCACATGCTGTCGAGACTTTCGTGACGACGAAACGAACCCCGCTTTCAGACCTCTACGCGCGCGAGGCGTTTCGGCTCCTCTCCGACAACTACGCAAAGGTCTTGGATCGTCCGCACGATATCGAAGCAAGGGGAGCGATGCAGCTCGGTGCTTACTACGCGGGCGTCGCCATAGAGAACTCGATGCTCGGCGCAACCCATGCGTGCGCGAACCCACTGACGAAACACTACGGAATTTCTCACGGACGAGCGATCGCGATGTGTTTGGCCACGGTGGTGCGCTTCAACGCCCCGTCGGTCGAACCGCGCTACCGAGAGCTCTCACCGGAGGGCTCCGCGGGCTTGGCGCAACAGCTCGAGGACTTGGCCGAGCGCGGGGGGCTTCGACGCCGACTCCGTGACGAAGCCGTGAGCGAGAACGCGCTAGAGACGTTGAGCGCCGAGGCCGCGGAGCAATGGACCGGCGGCTTCAATCCGCGACTTTTCGATCGAGCTTCCGCCTTGGAGATCTATCGATGCGTCTACTGATCACGGCTCTTACACTGTGGATCGCGTCGTCGTTACCGGCGCAAACGCCTATCGCGCCGTCACCCGCGGACACGTGGCGTGAGTTTCGCGGCAATGCGTCGCGCACCGGAACCTCCTCGGCCGCTGTTTCCGACCAGCTCGAGCTGTTGTGGAGCTTCGAAGCGGGTTTTTCGATCGACTCTTCCGCGGCGATCGTCGACGGGGTCGTCTACATGACCGCGCTTCCAGGGCTCGTGGCTGCGCTCGATCTGGAGGATGGCACCCTTCGATGGAAACGCGATTTCGGCGACGACGAAGACCGATTCGGGGAGTCCTCCCCCACCGTCGTCGAGGGTATCCTCTATGTCGGTGACCTGACCGGGGTGCTCCACGCCTTCGACGCTTCGAGCGGTGAGACCGTGTGGAGCTTCGCGACCGAGGCCGAGATCAAGTCGTCTCCCGTAGTCTTCGACGATTTGGTGCTCGTTTCCTCCTACGACGAGTACCTCTACGCGCTCGATCGCCGAACCGGAGCGTTGATGTGGAAGTTCCAGAGTCAAGGACCGCTTCACAGCACCCCGAGCCGAGATCGCGACCTGGTCTTCGTCACCGGGTGCGATGCCGTCCTGAGAGGCATCCGGCTCGATGACGGTGAGGAAATGCTCCAGATGGACTCGGGCGCGTACACCTCGGCATCCCCCGCCCTGGTGGACGGCATCGCGTATTACGGGACGTTCAACAATGACGTCCTCGCCGTGGATTTGAGGCAACAGAAATACCTCTGGCGCTACGAGCACCCCGTACGGCATTTCCCGTTTTACTCGTCAGTGGCGGTCCAAGGCGACGTGTTGGTCGTCGGCGGCCGCGACAAGATCGTGCACGCCATCGACCGTGGCACCGGCGAACCACGCTGGACGTTTCGCACCGGAGCGCGGGTAGAGTCGTCGCCGGTCATCGCCGGCAATCGCGTCTATATCGGCTCTGCCGATGGACGCTTCTATGTTCTCGCGCTCGAAGACGGCGAGAAGATCTGGGAGTTCAACGCGGGCGCTCCGTTCGTCGCGTCACCCGCGCTCGCCTCCGGCAAAGTCGTGATCGGATCGCAAGACGGGGTGTTGTACGTGTTCGGCACGCCGGTCACTCAGAACTGAAGCCTCAGATTGAGCTGCAAGAGCCACTCCGTGGCGGCGGCCGCTTCTCCGATCGATTCCCGCGCCGCCCGCTCGCTCGAGATTCGAAGAACTTCGGCGCCAATCCGATGCTGTCCGGCGACGGACAACCAATAAGCGAGCGTCCAAGCGTCACCGTCCTCGTCGCTACCATCCGGCACTCGGAACTCATCTCCATCGCGGGTACGAAAATCTTCATAGCGCAATGAGACTCGATGCGACCCCTTGGGAACACTCACCATTGCGAACCAAGTCCGATAAGAGGCGTCGACTCGCGGCCGCGGGGCCTGGAATCCCATGAAAGTATCGCCGTCCAGATACTGCCCGACGAGCTCCGCCTCTCCCGGTAAGAACACGACGGCCCCCGCGTTGAGGAACCGCGTGCGCCACGCATACTGCGAGGATTCGAAGGTGTCCGGAATCCCACGATTGTCGAAGTAGATCGCACGAAGCTGGAAGAATCGATAGTTCTCCCACGAGGCGGTGCCGAAATATCCAGCTCGGGAATCGAGCTCCACGACGGGCTCGACCCACGGCGCTTGCCCCTCGAACTCGCCCCCAGGCCGGATGGACGGAAGCGGTGCCAAAGGGACGCGATCCCGCAGGCCGGTTTGTCTGTCGTGAGACGCGAAGCCGCGATAAGCGAGAAGACTGCCCGTTGGATCGTTGTGCCAGAACACCGCGCCGCCGAGGGCCAGCTCGTTCTCTATGCCGACATGCGCCACCGACAGCTGCGAGCCCAACGTGCGCACTTCCTCGCCCACCCAGGCGTTGAGCGCTGAGGGCGTCAACGTGTAGAAGGTCGTCCACCCTTCACCGATGTGCTCGAGTGAGATGGGCGGAAAGAACAAACCCGCTTTCACCCGCACGACCAAAGGCTCCGCGAAGGCCCACTCGCCCGTCACGAAACTTTCGATCAAGCGGAGACGGTCCCAACCGTAGCGTCCTTCCGGATGCTCGGGCTCGAGATCGAGATTCACGTGGACATGCCCGGCGAGGGCTCTTTCAGGGTTCGTCGAAAAAACGAAAGCCGCTTGTGCAATCCGGAACAGATGACGGGAGGAGCCATCCTCACCGCCGTAGCGAGTCTTTCCCAGCCCGGCCTCGAGCCAGCTGGTCGTCTCGTCCGTGCGTGCGAACCGGAAATCCCAGACCGAGCGGAAGGAGAACGCCGGCGTGTCCGGCTCAAAGAACTCCTCCTCCTCCTCCTCCGCTTCTTGCTCGGAGCGACCGCAACGATCCTCGGCTTCGACGCCCGCGCAGAAAAGCGCCACTACGAACAGGAACGACAATCCACGAGGCACGGCTTTCGGTCGGTCGAGGAGATTCATAAGGTCGAGAGGTGATCGTCAGATTTCGAAGCTACATCATGACACGCATTCGTCACGAATCTATCCGAGCATGCTAGGCTTTCTCCGCCATGACGATGTCGAACCGCCGTTTATCCCGACGCCGATTCTTGAGCCAGGCCGCGGCGGTGTCCCCGGCTCTTTTCATCCGACAAACGTCCTCGCGTTTCGCATCCAACCCCTTCACTCTCGGCGTGGCCTCGGGCCATCCGCTCCCGGACGGATTCGTCATCTGGACCCGCCTCGCCCCCATGCCGCTCTATGGTGGCGGGATGGGCCTCGAGCCCGTCCTCGTCGACTGGGAGGTCGCGGAAGACGAAGGCATGACCCACGTGGTGCGAAAGGGTAAATCCCTCGCCTCTCATGAGTGGGCACACACCCTCCACGTCGAGGTCGAGGGATTATCGCCGGAACGCTGGTACTGGTATCGCTTCCACGTCGGCAGTGAAGAGAGCCCTGTCGGGCGCTCTCGTACGGCGCCCGCCCTCGACGCCAGCGTGGAGTTCATGCGATTCGCTTTCGCGTCTTGTCAACACTACGAGCACGGCTATTTCTCCGCGTACCGGCACATGGTGGACGACGATCCGCAGCTCATCGTTCATCTCGGCGACTATATCTATGAGGAAGAGTGGGGTGACGTGCGGGTGCGGCGGCATGAGGCCCCGGAGCCTGCCACCTTGTGGGATTACCGGAATCGCTACGCGGAGTACAAGAGCGACCCGGATCTCCAATCCGCCCATGCCGCGTGTCCGTGGCTCGTCACGTGGGACGACCACGAAGTCGACAATGACTACGCGAACCTGATGAGCGAAGAGCTCCATCCAGAAGCGTGGTTCCGGCGGCGGCGCGAGGCTGCCTATCGGGCGTATTACGAGCACATGCCGCTACGCCGCGGCGCGGCGCCGCTCGGGGAGCACCTGCGCCTCTATACCCAGGCTGCTTTCGGGCGCCTCGCCCGGTTCTTCGTGCTCGACGATCGCCAGTACCGCTCACCGCAAGCGTGCCCCGAGCCCGGTCGCGGCGGGTCCAATACGCTATCGTTGTGCCCGGAGAGATTGGATCCCGCGCGAACGCTTCTAGGTCGCGAGCAAGAGGCGTGGCTGGATGCTTCGCTCGAGAAAAGCGACGCACAGTGGAACATCCTGGCGCAGCAAACGCTGATGGCCGAGCTCGATCTCAGCCCCGGCGAAGGGCGTCGGTTTTGGACCGATGGTTGGGACGGCTATCCCGAGGCCAGGGCGAGGCTTTTGCGCAGCTTGCACGAAAAGGGCACCTCGAACCCGATCGTGATCGGGGGCGACGTGCATATGTTTTGGGTCGGAAACCTCACGACCGATTTTCGCGACGAGCACGCCCCGGTCGTCGCCAGCGAGATCGTCGGCTCGTCGATCACTTCACACTCGGGAGAGACCGCTGACCACGTCCAGGCGATGGTTGCCGACAACCCTCACCTTCTCTACGGGAACCCGGAGCACCGAGGCTACGTCCTCGTCGAGCTGACGAGGCTCGATGCCACCACGCGACTTCGTGGGCTGCACGATGTCACGGCGGCAGACTCCGGCGTCCGAACACTCGCGACCTACGCGATCGAAAATGGCAAGCCGGGACCGCAAGGTGCCTGAGACGGTCTAGGAGGACCAGACGAAGCGCATGTCGGATCGAAGAAACTTTTTCAAGGTGCTCGGCGGCATCGGCGCCGGGACGGCTCTACTCGGCCGACGCAGCGAAGGCCGCCCTCAAGCGCCGTCGGTGCCGTCGCCCGTCGAACCGATGGAGACCGTGCGTTTCGGCCTCGTCGGTCTCGGCGCCCGCGGCGGAGCCCACCTCCGTCAGCTACTCCTTCTGGAAGGCGTCGAGATCAAGGCGCTTTGCGACACCGACGCTCCCACCGCACGCGAGCACGCCGACTATTGCGAAGCGCAAGGCGTAGCGCGCCCGGAAGAGTATTCCAACGGAGACAGCGATTACCTCCGCTTGCTCGAAAGAGACGACCTCGACGCCGTCGTCCTCTCGACCCCCTGGAAGTGGCACACGCCCATGGCGGTGGACACGATGCTGTCCGGTAAGCACGCTTTCGTGGAAGTTCCGGCGGCGTTGACGCTCGACGATTGCTGGGCTCTCGTCGAGACCCAAGAGCGCACGGGCCGACATTGCATGATGATGGAGAACGTCTGCTACGGCCGCGAGGAGCTCATGGTGCTCAACATGTGTCGGCAGGGGTTGTTCGGCGAGCTGACCCATGGCGAGGGTGCCTACATCCACGACCTGCGGGAACAGATGAAGGACGTCGAGCGGGGCACTGGCCACTGGCGCACTCCCTATCACGAGCGCCGCACCGGCAACCTCTACCCCACTCACGGACTCGGCCCCATCGCGCAATACATGAATATCAACCGCGGAGACCGATTCGACTACCTCACCTCGATGAGCTCGAAGGCGCTCGGACGCGCGCTCTACGCGAGAGAGCACTTCCCTCCGGAGCACGCGCGCAACCAAGCGCGCTACGTCGCCGGCGACATGAGCACGACACTCATTCAAACGGCGCGCGGCCGAAGCATCATGGTGCAGTGGGACACGACGACGCCCCGGCCCTACACGCGGTTGAACTTGATTCAGGGTACGAGCGGAATGTTCGGCGGCTACCCGCATCGCATCGCGATCGAAGGAAGAGGCGACACTCACGAGTGGCAGGACCTCGAGACCTATCGCGCGGAGTTCGAGCACCCGCTATGGGCCCGGGTCGGAGAGGAAGCGCGACGAGCCGGCGGGCACGGCGGCATGGACTTCGTCATGCTCTGGCGAATGGTCTACTGCCTGCGACACGGGCTGGAGCTCGATCAAGACGTCTACGATGCCGCCGCTTGGTCTTCTATCTCGCCTCTCAGCGAGGCCTCGGTCGTTCATCGCTCTCGTCCCGTCGATGTTCCCGATTTCACGCGCGGCGCGTGGCGAGGCCGCGAGCCGCTCGCCGTCGTTTCTTGACCTGCAGCCGCGTGGAGACGCCCGAAACGGGCCGCTGGCAGTGCCTGCTACGTCTTGGGCGCACTCAGAAGAATGGTAAACTCTCAGTCGAAAGGCAGGTCCATGAGAAACGGCTATAAGAGACTCACGCAACCGATGGTCAAAGACGGAGGCGTGCTACGCACCGCGAGCTGGGACGAGGCGCTCGAGCGTGCGGCGAAAGGGTTCGAGGCCCATCGCGGCACCGCATTCGGACTATTCAGCTGTTCCAAATCCACGAACGAAATGAATTTCATGGCCCAGAAGTTCGCGCGGGTCGTGATGGGCAGCAACAATATCGACAGCTGCAACCGCACGTGACACGCTCCTAGCGTCGCCGGTCTGGCGCGCGTATTCGGAGCGGGTGGCGGGACGAGCTCCTATCGGGAGATCGAAGAGACGGATGTCATCCTGTTGTGGGGCTCGAACGCTCGCGACGCCCATCCGATCTTTTTTCACCACCTCATCAAAGGCATTCACAACGGCGCGAAAATGTACGTCGTCGATCCGCGACGCACCTCTTCCTCTCAGTGGGCGGACCTCTGGCTGGGACTCAACGTAGGTACCGATATCGCGCTCGCAAACGCGGTCGGTCGAGAGATCATCGCGGCGGGACTGGAGAATCGGACCTTCATCGAGCACGCCACGCTCGACTTCGACGCCTATCGCGAGTGCGTAGAACCTTACACGCTCGAGCGAGCCGAGGAGATCACGTCCATTCCGAAGGAGAACATCCGGGAAATGGCTCACGCGTTCGCGAAAGCGGATCGCGCGCAGATTTGTTGGACCCTCGGAATCACCGAGCACCACAACGCGACCGATAACGTACTCGCGTTGATCAACCTCGCGATTCTCACCGGTCATGTCGGCCGCTGGGGCTCCGGGGTCGTCCCCCTCCGCGGCCAGAACAACGTCCAGGGCGGGGGCGATATGGGCGCACTCCCCGACAAATTCCCAGGCTTCCAGGACGTCGAGAACGAGGAGCACCGAGCCAA
>JAJCXL010000278.1 GCA_029263435.1 Acidobacteriota bacterium
CACCGAGAAATTATGCCGGATGTTATCCATGACACCAGTCGATATGCCACTAACAAGGCCGAGCTATCGCATCAACCAACTCGAGTAAGAGAGCGCGGCATGCGGCGTGATGTCGTACCTGCATATTGCGTCATCCAGGCATCTTCTTTAATCAGGGTCACGTTTGTTGTGCCGGCTCTCGAGTGTTCGTGCAGGAAGAAAATTTCGGCCCCGTGCTGGCCATCCAGACCTTCCGCCGCTACGACGAAGCGATAACCAAAGCCAACAACACGCCCTACGGATTATCGGGCGGAGTCTGGACTGACAAAGGATCCAAGATTTTCAAGATGACGCAAGGTCTTCGCGCCGGCATCGTCTGGGCTAATACATTCAACAAGTTCGATCCAACCTCACCGTTTGGTGGTTACAAAGAAAGTGGCGTCGGACGCGAAGGCGGGCTTCATGGTCTCGACGCTTACGTGAAGCTTGGAGTATAACGATGGCAGCTAAGCGAATCGCAGTAGCCAAAACCTACAAAATCTACATTGGCGGCAAGTTCCCCCGAACTGAGTCAGGACGTTATTTCACGATCGAAGACAAACAAGGCGATGTCATTGCCAATCTATGCCGCGGCAGTCGCAAGGACTTTCGAAACTCTGTCGTTGCCGCGCGCAAAGCTCAGGCGGGTTGGGCCAAAGCCAGCGCCTATCTTCGTGGTCAGATTCTGTATCGAATTGCAGAGATGCTGGAAGGTCGACGTGAACAATTTATTGCTGAGCTGCAACTACAGGGTTCGACGGCGAAGGCGGCGGAGAAAGAAGTCGACCTGTCCATTGATCGCCTGATTTATTACGCGGGTTGGGCGGACAAGTACCAGCAGGTTTTCAGTGCGGTCAACCCGGTTGCCTCTTCACATTTCAACTTCTCGGTACTTGAGCCAACTGGTGTAGTTTCGATTCTTGCGCCGGACGACAGCAGCCTGCTTGGACTTATCTCAAATATTGCGGCTGCGATAGTCGGCGGCAATACCTGTGTCGTGCTGGCGTCTGAAAGCAAACCGCTTTGTGCCGTGAGTTTCGCAGAAGTTCTGCACGCATCCGATGTGCCCGGCGGTGTCGTCAATATTCTGACGGGCTTCCGCTCAGAGCTGACTGAATTCTTCGCGTCGCATATGGATGTGAACGCCATTGTCTATTGTGACGGCGGCAAAGCGGTTGCGAAAACTGTGCAGGAGCTGGCGGCCGACAACATCAAGCGCGTGATCGCGAGGAACCGCGTGGACTGGTCGGGCGACGCCGAAAACCCCTACCTGATCAGAGACACCCAGGAAGTGAAAACAACCTGGCATCCGATCGGTACCTAGCTGAAATTATCGAGCAGGCCCTTCTCAATACGGGCACCCAACTGCTGAATCACTTTGGTGGCGCAGTAGGTACCGTATTGGGCACACTCAGATAGCGGGCGATCATTCACCCAGCCGTACAGGAAACCGGCAGCGTAAGCATCGCCGGCACCGGTCGTATCGACGATTTCCTCGACTGTGGCCGCCTCCTGCTCAACCGTCACATCGCCATGCACAATCACCGAGCCTTTTTCAGATCGGGTCACCACAAACAAGACGTCATACTCTGCAAGCACTGCGACAGCAGCGTCGATGTCATCCGTGCCCAGCAACGCGTATATTTCATCCTCGTCAGCGACAACGATGTCGGCGTCGTTCCGCACGAAATCGGCGAACGCATCGCGATGCCGTTCGACACAATATGAATCGGACAACGAAAGCGAAACAGCGGTGCCATTCTGGCGTGCTATCTCAGCGGCTTTCTTCGCAAGTGCAGGGCCTTCCTTGATATCCCAGACATAACCCTCGAGCAAGAGTGCTTTGGGACTGCCAACAGTTGCGTCCGTGATATCGGCAAGCGAAAGTCCGAGACACGCGCCGAGGTACGTTTGCATGGTGCGTTGACCGCCTTCGCTAATGAGCACGTGGCTACGCGCGGTGGGTGCACCATTGGTAGCGGGCTCGAGCATGATATTCACGCCCAGCGATTCCATATCGTGATTGAAGATATCACCCAGCTGATCATCACGAACCTTGCCGATGTAAGCGCTGCTGCCACCGAGATTTGCAAACCCGGCCACAGTGTTCGCCACGGAACCACCAGACATTTCGGTGGCCGGGCCCATCTTCAGGTAAATGTCGTGGGCCTGATCCTCGTCGATCAATGTCATCGATCCGAGTGGCGCACCAACGGTATCGAGAAAGGCTTGATCGACGTGTGCGAGCACATCAACAATCGCGTTGCTGATGCCGAGTAGCTGTACTGAGTAGGTCATTTGTCATTTCGGTAGTTCCAGGCGGCGCATAGACTATCATCGCTGCGCCACTTGCGCTCGACTAATGCTATGGCGTAATCGCCGGCATGACTGTATCTTGCTTACATCGCGAAAGTCGGAACACCGTTATGAGACGATCTGCAAGCTTGCTGATTCCGTTGACTCTTATCCTGATTTATTACGGATTTTGGGCGGGTATTGCAGTGTTCCTGGTAACGCGATATCCAGGTCTGGGCGAATATCTGCCCATTGGCGGAATTGACGACCT
>JAJCXL010000279.1 GCA_029263435.1 Acidobacteriota bacterium
GCCGAGAACGGGTGAAGCGCATCATCGCTCCAGCCTGCCTCAGCGACGAATCGGTCCCAGCCCTGAGCGCTCGGACCGATGAGCGGCCCCGAATGCTCGGACACGGACTTGCACGCGAACGAGACGTCCACCGCGATCCGATCACCGATCGGTTGGAAGCCAAAGGGAAACAGGCGACAAATCAGCGGTTTCGCCATCGCGCCAAAGGTTTCGTGGACGAGGCAGTGCCCTCGATCGCCCAAGTAGACGCAACTGCCGTCCGCGCGCCTCGCGAGAAGCTCGACTCCCGAGCGAAGCTTTGCCGGAGGGACGCCTTCGAGACCGCTCTTTGCAGGCCAAGTCAATGAAGCAAGTGCATCGGACTCGCCCGGTCCCAACATCACTTGACCCGTCCGGCAGCAGTCGCCACAGCCGGTGCACTCGAAGCGGACCGACTCCGGATAAACGAACGGCGACGGCTTCAAGGCGCGCTACGGCGGCGATGAACCGCCCAGACCCATTCTTCGGGCGAAGGCATGGAGAACTGGTCGGCATGGTCGGCGGGGGCGGTGCCGCTCGCGTGACACCGACGACACACGTTCTCGGTCGGAAGAACCAGACCCGCTCGCGCGGCTTTCTCCGGATCGATCATCACCTCAGGAGCCGCGTAGTTCCCGCCGGCGCCGTGACAAGCCTCGCATTGGACCGCCTCGAAGCCGGCGCTTCTCTGGGTGTCGTGACAACCGACACATGTCTCGGCGACGGGGTCCGGCAACGACGCCGCGTGTCGAGTTTGCTGCCACGATAAATAGGTGGAGCGGTGACACACCCGACATCGCTCACCTCCCACGAAAGGCGTTTGGGGCGAGGCGCCGACGGCCGACAACGTCAAGACCCAAACCATCCACGCTATACGCATGGGTAGTGCGAGCATTCGGCGCGCTCGCGCGACGCTATTCCTCCGATACCGTGACCTTTAACATCGAGTCGCCTTGCTTGACCGAGTTCACGACGTCGATTCCTTCGACGACGCGGCCGAAGACCGAGTGCTTGTCATCGAGCCAGGCCGTCTCGACATGAGTGATGAAGAACTGCGAGCCGTTCGTGTTGGGGCCCGAGTTGGCCATCGAGAGCACTCCGGGACCGCTATGCCTGAGCTCCGGATGAAACTCGTCCTCGAATTTGTAGCCCGGATCGCCCGTACCGGTACCTTGGGGGCAGCCGGTTTGGACCATGAAATTGTCGATCACCCGGTGGAATTTCAAACCGTCATAGAACCCGTCGGCCGCGAGTTTTTCGAAATTAGCGACGGTCTTCGGAGCCTTGTCATCGTGAAGCTCGAGCCGAATCGTACCTTTGTTCGTCTCGATGGTGGCGAATTTCATGAACTCTCCTTACTTTTTGAGGACCAGAATCGAACCGCAGTCTATCAGGGTCTATCGGCTGAATCGAGGAGCGCTCGCACCGCGAGCTCTCGTGTTTGAAACCGCGCCGTGACCGCACCACCCCACGGGCTGAGACGGGTCAGCGGAGCGCCGGAAAGGTCGACCGCGTGGTAGCTCTCGCCTTTTGCGGCGGGCTCGAGGGTGCCTAGGGCTCCCACGCGCGCGCCGCTCACACAATCGACTCTCAGCCCGACCCCTTCCGGGTGAAACCGGATCGTGAGGCCGTCGATCACGAGGTCATCCTCCAAGCTCGGCTCCGAATCCGGCTCTCGACTCTCTCGTATCATCACGGGCTGCTAGGCTACGATCTCGAGGCCGATCGCGTCGTGGTCGGACAGTGGAGTCTTGCGACCTTCGCGTAGGTCGTGAACGACGAACGGATCGGCGACCGAAATCCCTCGAGTCGCGAGCCAGTCGACTTTGAGCGGACAACGTCCCTCATGGTTCCGCAACGCCCAGCGAATAAACGCGAAACACCAACCCGGCACCCATTCACCGAGATTCTTGCGAGTCTTCTCACAGTCGACGTCGTAGGACATGGTGCGCTCACCGAGCCGGTTGCTACTTCGAAAGTCGAACCCACGCGCCTCCAACAGAGCGAACAAGTCCGATTCGAACCACCGGTAAGGGTGAAGATAGTGGTCGATGGCCCGATCCACTCCCATGAAAACCCGCAGCCAGTACCCCATGATGGCGTAAAACGCCGCGGAAGAGTTATGAGTCGTCGTGTTCCAATCTCCGCCGACGACGGCAGAAACGTCGTCACCGAGCGCGTCGAGGATATCTCGCATTTGGTCGCGGCGATGCGCTTGGCGGGACTGAGCGTCGAGGTGAACGGCCACCGCCGTGACCAGAGCCCCGGGAAGCGCCACATCGACGGCGAGTGCGGTCTGATTTCCGAGGCGTTTTTCTCTCCCGGCCATCTTGTCTTTGCCGTTACGCAGCGGGATCGACCGCGCGTTCGTGAGCGGATAGCGACTCAGGACGGCGTTTCCGTGCAGTCCGAGAGTGTTCTCCCCGGAGGCGTCGTACTCGACCCCCGATCCCTTGGCGAGGTTCAAGTAACAAGGTGAGAACGCGAAGTGGAGTCCGAGCTCTCGGGCCAACGTCTGCGCGACCGCAACGTTGTTGGAGCGAGCCATCCCGACATCGGTCTCGGTCAATAGAAAAAGATCGGCGTCTTTGAGCGCCGGATGGGTGCGAAACGCCTCGAGCTGGCCCTTGAGCTCGATCCCCCGCTCCAGATTCCACGCCACGACCCCGTAGCTAACTTTGGCGGGGGCCTCGCCGGAGGCGTAGCTTCCAACGTCGGGGGTGCCGAGCACCTGGGTGAGCGCGGGCTCGATCTGCGAATAGACCGGGTGCTCGAAAAGCTCCGGCGTAGACCGACACCGGGAGAGCTCGGCGAAGTGAGGCTTCAGCTCGCGGTCGATGCGTCGATAGGCTTCAGGAGGCGAATAGGCGGGCTGCACGTTCAACACGACATGGTAGCGCTCGTGACGCAGGCTGACAAGACCGTGCTAACCTTCCTGTTGCATGCTCGAGAAAATCGCGACGCGATCGCACGTCGCAGCTTTGGCGCTCGTCCTCGTCGTCGGCGTGTTGGGATGTCGCTCCGAGCCGCCGCAGACGCTCACGATCTATTCCGGTCGCGGGGAGGCCCTCATTCAGCCGCTCGTCGACGAGTTTCAAGCAGCGACGGGCGTGGACGTTGCCGTGCGCTACGGCGGCTCCTCGCAGCTCGCTCGCACCATCCTCGAGGAGGGGCCCGACTCTCCGGCCGACGTGTATTACGGCCAGGACGCGGGCGCGCTGGGCTTGCTCTCGCGAGAGAAGCGGCTGGCATCGCTCGCGCCGGACGTGCTGGAGGCGGTCGAGCCCCGATTCCGTGACCACGACGGCCGTTGGGTCGGAACGTCGGGCCGGGCCCGAGTCATCGCCTACGCGACGACCCGTCTCAGTGAGGATGAGCTACCCGACGGTCTCGACGGGCTGACCGAGCCCAAGTGGCGAGGCCGGGTGGGTTGGGCCCCTTCGAACGGATCGTTTCAAGCTTTCGTCACCGCGATGCGCGCCATCGAGGGCGAAGAGGCGACGCGCGATTGGCTCCAAGGGATGGTCGACAACGACTCCAAGAGCTACCGGGACAACACGCCGTTATTCGAAGCTATCTTGAGCGGCGAGATCGATTTGGGTCTGACGAATCATTACTACTTGTTTCGATTCCTCAAGGAGGCGCCCGACGATTTATCCGCGCGCAACTACTCTCCACGCGCAGGGGGAGCCGGGGCATTGGTCAACGTCGCCGGCGTCGGCGTAGTGGACTCCTCCCCTCACCGGGAGCTCGCCCACCGATTCGTCTCCTATCTGTTGTCTCACGACGCTCAAACCTACTTCGCGTCGGAGACGTTCGAGTATCCGCTCATCGACAGCATCCCGCTCCATCCTCTCATCCAGCCGTTGACGGACATTCGCACCCCCGATATCGATTTGAGCGCGCTCGACGATCTCGAAGGTACCCTCGCTCTTCTGGAGCAAGTCGGAGCTCGATGAGATGACCACCGCCGAGAGAGCCGACGCCGATTTTCACCAGCGCTTGGTAGCTTTTCGTCGCGATATGCACGAGCACCCGGAGCTCGCTTTCGAGGAAACCCGTACCGCGGATGCGATCTCTCGCGAGCTCGACCGACTCGGAATCACTCACGAGCGGGGCGTCGCGACGACCGGGATCGTCGCGGATATTCCAGGCGGCGGCCGCAACGCAGGACCCAAGGTCGCGCTCCGAGCCGACATCGACGCTCTGCCTATTCAGGAAGAGACCGGTCTCGCTTTCGCTTCGGTCCACGATGGCGTCATGCACGCGTGCGGCCACGACGGCCACACGACCATGGTCCTCGGGGCGTGTGAGCTCTTGGCTCGAGACGACGATCTACCGGCGCCGGTCCGGATATTGTTCCAGCCGGCCGAAGAACGAGGCACGGGTGCCAAAGCGATGATCGAGGCCGGCGCGCTCGACGGGGTCGCGATGATCTTCGGCGGACACGTCGATCGCCTCTACCCGACGGGCACGATCGTCACTCACGCGGGTGCGGTCAACGCGTCGAGCGATCGGTTCTCTATCGAGATTCGCGGACCGGGTGGGCACGCGGCGAGGCCTCACGAGAGTATCGACACCATCGTCGCCGGCGCACAGCTCGTCTCCGCCCTCCAATCCGTCATCTCGCGAGAGCTCGACCCGGCGGATCCGGCGGTGCTGACGATCGGCCGATTCCATGCCGGCACGGCGCCCAACGTCATCGCCCGCAACGCCATCCTCGAAGGGACTATCCGCGCGCAAGACCCCGAAGTGCGGGAGCACATCATCGCGGCGATTCGCCGCATCTCTGAAGCGACGGCCTCAGCGACCCGCGCGGAGGTCGAAGTCAACATTCAGGTGGGCGTGCCGGCGGTCGTCAACACGCCTGAGATGGCCGCGCTCGCGCGCGAAGCCGCTGCGGCGATCGTCGGTGCCGAGCGCGCAGTGGCGCTCGACACCGCGAACATGGGGGGCGAGGACTTCGCGCACTACCTCCGGCATGTGAAAGGTTGCTACGTACGCATCGGCGTCGCTCGCGGGGATCGCATCAACCACGCCGCGCATTCGAGCAAGTTCGATATCGACGAAGCGGTGCTTCCCATCGGAGCGCGTTTTTTCCATCACCTCGCAAAGCTGGCAGGCCGGAGCCTCGAGGCAGGCTAGGGCGAGGGCGCTGGCTAGGCCAGCTTGCGCGGAACGCGAATCTCTTCCACGAAACGCTGGATCTCGACAGGCGGCGGAGGCGTCAGCCAAGCCACCACTCCCGACACCGCGAAGTTGAGAAGCATTCCGACCGTGCCGATGCCTTCCGGTGAGATACCGAGCCACCAGTGGTCTGCCGAGTTGAGCTCCGGATACAGGAACTTGAAGTAGGCGATGTAGAGCGTCGTGAAGGTGATGCCGGCGATCATCCCCGACACCGCGCCGTAGCTGTTCATCCGTTTGGTGAAGATCCCCAACAAGATCGCCGGGAAAAAAGACGCCGCCGCGAGCCCGAACGCGAGAGCGACGACCTCGCCCACGAAGCCGGGTGGATGGATCCCGAGATAGCCGGACACCACGACCGCGAAGCCCACCGTTATCCTGGCGATGCGAAGCTCGGTCTTTTCGCTGATATCGGAGCGAAACGAGTTCTTGAACAAGTCATGCGCTACCGAGGTCGCTATCACCAGCAACAAGCCTGCCGCGGTCGACAAGGCGGCAGCGAGCCCTCCCGCGGCGACGAGCCCGGTGACCCATGCCGGTAAGTTCGCGATCTCGGGATTCGCGAGAACCATGATGTCCCGGTCGATGGTGAGCTCGTTCGGAATGTCCGACCGGGGTCCGGTGTATTGAATCAATCCGTCGCCATTCTTGTCGTCGAACTGGATGAGCCCGGTGGCCTCCCAGTTGGAGAACCATGCCGGCACGTCGCTATAGGGTTGATTGGACACCGTCGTCAACAAGTTCGCCCGCGCGAAAGCCGCCACGGCCGGGGCGGTCGTGTAGAGGAGCGCGATGAACAAGAGCGCCCAGCCTGCGGAGCTTCTCGCCTGCCACACTTTCGGAACCGTGTAGAAACGAACGATGACATGCGGAAGCCCCGCGGTACCGACCATCAGCGCCGCAGTGATGAACAAAACGTCGAGGGTCCCCTTCTGGCCATCGGTATAAGCGGCGAATCCGAGCTCTTGGCCCAATCCGTCGAGCCTATCGAGAAGATAGACGCCCGAGCCGTCCGAGAGCGTGCTCCCGAAGCCCAGCTGCGGGATGGGATTACCCGTCAGCAAGAGCGAGATGAAGATCGCAGGCACCAGGAACGCGAAGATGAGCACGCAGTACTGCGCGACCTGGGTGTAGGTGATCCCTTTCATCCCTCCCAGCACCGCGTAGAAGAAAACGATCCCCATCCCGATCACGACACCAGTCTCGATGCTGACCCCGATAAAGCGGGAGAACACGATCCCGACACCTCTCATCTGGCCCGCGACATATGTGAAGGAAACGAAGATGGCGCAAATGACCGCGACGACCCGTGCGACCTGTGAGTAATAGCGGTCCCCGACGAAATCAGGGACCGTGTACTTGCCGAACTTTCGCAAATAAGGAGCGAGGAGCAACGCGAGCAGGACGTATCCGCCGGTCCAGCCCATCAGATAGACGGAGCCGTCTCGCCCCATGAAGGCGATGAGACCCGCCATCGAGATGAAGGACGCGGCGCTCATCCACCCCGCGGCCGTCGCCAACCCGTTGACCACCGGAGACACATTGCCGCCGGCAACGTAGAAGTCTCCGGTGGACTTCGCACGAGACCAGATCGCGACTCCGATGTAGAGCGCGAACGACGTCGCGACCATGATGAACGTCCAACTCTGGACGCTCATCAGGAGTCATCTCGCTCATCGACGTCGTAGTCGCGATCGAGCCGGTTCATCAGGCGCACGTAGACGAAGATCAAAACGACGAAGACGTACATCGCGCCTTGCTGTGCGAACCAGAATCCGAGCTTGAAGCCACCCCACCGAATCCGGTTCAAAGGCTCGACGAGAAGGATGCTGAAGCCAAAGGACACCAGCGCCCAGATGGAGAGCAGAATCGTCAGGTAGACGAGATTCCGCTTCCAATAGCCAACGTTTCCGGGAGGCTTCGTCGATCCGCGCTTACTCAAGCGCGTCACCCAACGTTTCGGAGAGTGCGGTCTCGACGGCGACGACGTTTCCGGCCATCACCGTGAAGTAGTCCCCTGTCGAGGGCGATCGCACGGAAGCATCGAAGACGATCGTCTGCACCCCGAGCTCGTGAAGTCGCCCGGCGACTTCAGGCGGCGGGGTCCTCGCCCAGAGCATCCACTTCGGGGAACGCGGCTCGAGCGCATGCTCCACGTCATGCCAACCGTCGGCGCCCATCACCGTTTCGCCGCCGAGCGGGACGATGACGAGCTCGAGCTCATAGCGCCTGGCGAGATAGGCGAAGCTCGGGCCGGCGCTCGCGACAGGCCTGCCCGCGACAGGTGCGAACGCCTTCGAGAGTCGCCCGTCGAGCGCGAGGAGCTCTGCTTCCACCGCCCGGAATCGCTCTTCGAACTCGTCTCGTGCCTCGGGGCGGGCCGCGGCGAGCGCATCGCGGATCGCAGCCGCCTGCCGGACGGCCAGGATCGGATCCAGCCACGTGTCCGAGGCGATCTCCGCATGGCTATGCTCCCCTTCGGGACCATGACTGTGCACCATCGCGCTCTCGATGGTGATAAAGAGATCTCCAAAGCTCGCCGACGTATCGATCGTCTTCGACTCCGGCAAAGAGACTCGCTCGGTCCACTTCGCGAAGCCCGCTCCGAAGAGAAGGATGCGATCCGCCGCTTGAAACACGCCGATCGCCTCCGCGCTCGGGCTCCAGCTGGACGGCTCGTCCTCCGGCGGCGCCTCCAGGCTCACTCGAACGTGCGGGCCACCGATGCGCTCGGCAAAGAATTGGAGCGGGTAGCTCACCGTCGCGATGGCGAGTGGCGAGAGTGCAACGTCTGCGGCCTCACCGAGCGTGGCCCCGGCGTCTTCAGGCGGCGTGGAGCAGCCGATAGACAGCGCCAAGCTCGCCCATAGGACTCGTCTCACGGGGACTATCCTATCAGCAGGCGCGCCCGACTCCGGGACTATCTCGACATCTGAGGTCGTTCGCCGAGCTCGACCGAGACGTCGAGCACTCGTCCCTCCCGCCAAATCGAGACTTTGACGACATCGCCGACGCGGTGCCGGCTCTCCAGAAGGACCGTTAAGTCCGTCCGGGTACGTACCGGCTCTCCATTGATGGCGAGGATGTAGTCCGCGCCGAGAGGGATCCGAAGGTTCCCCAGCTGCCCCAGACGATTCGGACCACGGATCCCCGCGAGTCCAGCCGGCCCTCGCCGGGGCGCTTCCGCCACGAGCACCCCGCCGCCGCCGGGAGTTCTGACCCCGTTGCGGTTCAGCCGGGTCGCGAGATTCCCGCTGATATCCATCAGCGAGACTCCGAGCCAGGGGTGCGCATAGCGGCCCTTCGCGATGAGATCCGGGACCACGCGACGCAGGGTCCGAGCCGGGATAGCGAACCCGATGCCTGCCGAGGCACGGCTCGGGCTCAGGATGGCCGAGTTCACGCCCACGACCCGGCCCTCGAGATCGAGAAGCGGCCCGCCCGAGTTGCCTGGGTTGATCGCGGCATCCGTCTGGATGATCTCACCGATGAAGCGGCCGTCGGGGCTTTGGATCACGCGGCCGAGCGAGCTGACCACCCCGGTCGTGAGCGTTTGCTGAAGCCCGAAAGGGTTTCCAATGGCGACGACGAAACGCCCGACCCGCAGCCCATCGGAGCGCCCCATGGGAATCACGGTGAGCAGCTCCGGTGACGCGTCGACTTTGATGACGGCCAAATCGTTCGACGGATCGATGCCGACCACGCTCGCCAGTACTCGAGTCTCGTCGAAAAAAGTCACGTGAAGCTCGCGCGCGCCTTCGATGACGTGAAAGTTGGTAACGATGTGACCGGCCGCGTCATAAACGAAGCCCGAGCCGGAGCCTTCTTGGGGCACCGGCCGCAAGAAGAAGTCGTAGGAGATGCTCCGACTCGTGATATTGACGACGCCGGGCCCGGCGCTCTCGAAGACCTGGATGACCTCCTGCTCGAGATTCTGAGCGAAACCCGGGGAACAAAATGCCAAGAAGAGGACCCACCAAAGCTTCATCGTTTCTATTTTATCGCTCCCCGGATTCGGTTTTTGCGCTTCGCTGAGATAGTATCTCCGCGTAATTTACATGCTGCACGCACTCATCGAGAAACTCTCCGACTATCCGCGCTTTTTTCTCTTCTGCCGTGGGCTGTTCGAAGCCAATTTTACCGTCATCCGCAAGACGATCACGGAATATCTCGGCGCGGGGGATGGCAAACGAAAAGTGCTCGATGTCGCCTGCGGCCCCGGTGCCTTCTCGGATCTCTTTCCGGCCCACAGCTACACCGGTATCGATCTCAACCCCAAATATATCGATTTCGCGAAGAAGAACTACAAAGGTGACTTCACGGTCCAAGACGCCCGCGCGTTGAGCTTTCCTGAAGCCGAGTTCGATGCCGTGCTCGTTTACGGCCTATTGCATCACCTCAGCGATCAAGACGTGATCGCCGTGCTCGAAGGCATGCGTCGGGTGCTCCGGCCGGGGGGCCGAGCTTTGTTCATCGAGGATATTCCGACCTCGTCCTCCTTGAACTTCGTCGGGCATATGCTGCATTGGGCGGAGAACGGACACTACATCCGGCCGGCCTCGGACTACCGCACTTTGTTGGCACCGTTTTTTCGCTTCGAAGACGAGAAAGAGTTCCGCAGCGGGGTGTGCGACTACTACATGGCGAGCGTCGTTACCAAACCCGAGAGCGCCGCAGAGAGTCGAACCACACAGGGCTCATGATCGCGGAGGCCGGTCGTTTCGGCGGCCTGCTCTTGTTCGCGGTGGCCGTCTTGGCCCTCGCCTATCAGCGCCCGAGCGATATCTTTGTTTCCTTCGGCCCCAACGACGCGCCCTACATCGAAGGCTTTCGCGGTGATTTCGAGATCGATGAGCCGACGTTCATCCATTGGTCGAGCACCCGCTCCGCGATCCGACTCCCCTTTCACCTCAACGGAGCGTTCGATGTCACGCTCCGGTATAAACGGCACATAGCCTCTCCCGCGACCGTTCGGTGGTATCTCGCGGGCGAGCTCGTCGAGACGGTCGAAGTCCCTCAGGGCGACTTCACTCTCCGCGACTTCCACGCGGACAACACCTCTGGGGGGCCCTTCGAGATGCGACTGCTGTCGCGCTCCGCAGATCCGCGGCCGCTGGGGATAGCCCTCGACTGGCTGCAAGTCAGACCCGCGCGAAAACTCGGAGCGGTCATTCCCACGCTCGGCGTCATCATCGCCGTCCTTTCTTGGGTGGCGGCGTTTTACCTGGTGCCTCGGCTCATCGGTCTGGGGACGACGGTAAGCCTGACGAGCGGCGCCCTCGCGGCGGTGACACTTTCGGTCTTGGCCTTCGTCAACAAGCTCTGGCCGCTGCACGCAAGCGCCGTCCTCGGGCCTCGAGTGCACGTCATGACGGCGCTCGTGGTCGGCTTCTTCTGGCTCAGACGGCACAAGCCATCCTCCGTTTTCGCGGCACCCAGCGCGAAGTGGGCCGTCTACATCGCGTTCGCGGCCTTCGCCGTGCGACTCTTCGCGCTCTTTCATCCCGACTTCTACTACCCGGATATTCGAACCCACTCCAAGTTCGTCTATTTGATCTGGTCGGAAGGGCTCGGTGGATTGTTCCAAAACTATATCGAGAGCCAACATCGACACTTGCTCGGGCTTCAGCTCGTCGGAGAGCGGTGGGTCGCCTTCCCCTACCCGCCTATTCTGTATTTGGCGATCTACCCGCTGAGTCTCCTTCGGCTACCGGTGGAAGATTGGATGAAGATCGTCCCGTGCGCGCTGTTAGGGATCGAGTCCTTGGTCGTCTACGCAGTCGCCACCCGGCTCGGCGCCGGTGCTCGCGCGTCGCTCGTCGCGGTCTTACTCCACTCAACGGCCAGAGTGTTGGGCTTCCGTCTCGCGGTGGCCTCTTACGCGGCGTTGTTCGGACACTTCTGGGACACCTTGGCCGTCGCCTACCTCGTGTTCTTCTTCGATCGCATGAGCGAGAAGCGTCATCTCCTGGGGTGGGCTGCGCTCATCGCGGTATCCCTTCTCTCTTACGCAGGCAGCGTGCTCGTGCTCGGGATGCTCGTGCCCTCGTTGTGCTTGGCTTTCGTTTTCGTCCCTAAGGCCGAGAGGCCCGTACCAGCCCGACTCTGGTCCGTAGCACTTTCGGCGCTCGCGGCATCGCTCATCTCCCTTGCCGTCTTTTACGGGCGCTACATTCCCGAGATCCTCACCCACCCGAGCGGCAGCGGGACGGGCGAGCTCATCGAGTGGAGCTTGACGCCGGTCGCGGCGCTTGCGATGGCGGCCCACCGCCTCAACCTCTTTTACAGCCTCTTCGGGTTCGGAGCCCTTGCCGGGTTGTTGCTTCTCCGCCGACGGCTACGAGAGCCACTAGGCTTCGCGATAGCGACCGCGTGCCTCTTCACTTATGTCGGGCTCAACTTCCTGCGTGCGGGCTTGGGCGCCACCCACATTTTTCAATTCTCGAAGGACGACCTCGTCATTCTTCCGGTCATCGTCGTTGCCCTAGGAATGCTGGTCTCGCATGGAGCGCGATCGTTTGCGGGCTCACTTTTTTGGGCAACG
>JAJCXL010000280.1 GCA_029263435.1 Acidobacteriota bacterium
GATCGCACAGCAGAATGATCTAGCGGCCGGGCTTCGACGCATCGTCGACGATAGCGGACGTTACTACCTGCTCGGGTTCGCGCCTCGGAGCGACGGAGACGCGGATGAGCTCCAACGCATCGAAGTGAGAGTGTCGCGCCCGGGCGTCGAGGTCCGGGCGCGGGAAGGCTACGTCGCCGCTGAAGGGGTGGAGCGAGCGCGCTCCGCCTCCCAATGGGGAGATTCCGCCGGATCTCCCGCCCTTCGCGAAGCGCTCGCGCTTCCGATTCCAACCGACCAGCTCGCTCTGCGCGTCAGCGCGACCCCGATGGGACAACGCGGCGAACTGGCGCTCGTTCCGGTGACCGTCACCAGTGCGGTCGACACCTTCCAGTTCGAAGAGCGAAACGGCCGCATTCACGATGACGTCGAAGTCTGGATCGGAGCGTTCGACGCACGGGGCCGACTCGCGGACAGTCACACCAGTCGCGTGAATCTGGCTCTGCCCGCGGATCTCAGAGCCCAAGTCCTCGAAGACGGTTTTCGCTCCACCGGCACCCTCGAGCTTTCGCCCGGCGTCTATCAACTCCGTATCGGAGTTCACGAGGAAGGCGCCGCACGCACCGGCTCGGTGATGATGGAGATCGAGATACCGCCGCTCGATAGAGACCTCCTGCGTGGGTTCGGATTGTCCAGCGCGGCCGAGGCACAGATTCCGGTGGCCGGCTTCGACCGGGACGGGCCGCTCCCGGCGCCCATGGTCACGACCCGAACGTTCGAGCGCTCGGACGAGCTCATCGCTTTCCTAGAGCTCGTCAACCCCGATGAGGTGGAGTTCGACCTAGCGATGACCGTGCGCTCGGCCGAAGGCATCACGGTCGCGCGGTTCGAAGCCGCGGCGCCCTGGTCCAAGGATGAGGACGTCACGGTGGTCTCGAGACGCGTGCCGCTCGCGGATCTGCAGCGAGGGCGCTACGAGATCGTGTTCCGCGCCCTCGACGCCGAGGGCAACGAGCGCGCGGCCAAAGCTCTGCGATTCTCCGTCCACTGAGAGATCAGCCCGGATCGCGGTCGCGCAAGAACTTGGGCCAGAACTCGCGATGGATCTCGAGTCCCTCGCTCTCACCCACCGGACCCGTCACTTCGATAGAGGCTCCCACCCGCTCGAACGCTTCGCGGCAAGGGATACCCCGATAGGGACGTCCAATCACCGAGCTCATCTGGCTCGACGTGACTCCGTAGACCACGCGCCTCACACCCGCCCAATGGATGGCGCCGACGCACATGATGCACGGCTCCGTGCTCGTGAATAACGTCGTATCGTCGAGCGCGTCAGCGCCTAGCCGAGCGGTCGCCACCGCGATGAGACCCGTTTCCGCGTGGCGGGTGACGTCGCCGGTGGTGACCACCTCGTTTTCGACCTCGAACAAAACCTCTTGGCCGCGAGCGAGAAGCGCGCCAAAAGGATGGTTGCCGTTTCTGACCGCGCTCCGGGCGATCGCGTAGGCTCGCGCGACGCGATCCCTATCCTCGGCGGTTGCGCTCGGGTCGTTCTTCAAGGATGCCGGGTGCATCGTCTCTTCCCATCACGCCTCACGCCCTAAGGTTGACCGAGAGCGGCGACGATCTTCTCGATGAGCACGTTCGCGAGCACCGGGTCGGTCTCCCGCCGGGTGTCGTTTCCTTGACGGACCACGACGAGGTCGAGACTCGGGATGACGAAGCTGTGGTTGATGTTGTGCCCACGGGACATGAACAGGTCCTCGGGAACGCCGGGAAGATCGTCCATCACCCAAAAGGTGTAGCCGTAGTTGTTGGGCGTCGACCCATCGTCTCGGACGAAGCGACGGCTGGCGGTGCGAAGCCACGCCTCAGGAACGAGCTGCCTTTCTCCCCACCTCCCCCGGTTCAGCCACAAATAGCCGAGACGGGCGAAGTCACGCGCGGTGCAACGAAACGTGCTCCCCACGATCGTGTTGTAGCCGATCGGGCTTTCGCTCTTATCCGCACCGTAGGCGTCGCAGCCTTCGCTGCCACCGATACCCCAGCCGGCCTCATCGGAAAAGTTGAGCTCCTTGTCGGTGGCGTAGGGCATGTCCTTGAGCTCGTTGTCGCGCAACGCGCGCGGCATACCGATGGGGCCGAGGACGCGATCATAGAGATAAGGACCCACCCGTTCTCCCGAGATGTTTCGCATCGCGAGCGCGACTTGCTCCAGCCCGTAATTGCTGTAATTCCAGGCAGTGCCCGGCTCGAACATCAAGTCGTGATGGGCGTCGATCCCGTCGAAACGCCACCAGCCGAAGCAATATTCATACATCTGGAACGGGCCGGAGTAGCCTGGATAAAGATGCCGCGACGATGGCGCGAGCCAAGGCTCCCGAGAGGCGTGCCCCGACGTCATCGACAACGCATGCTTCACTTTGATGCGGTGTTTTCGCTCATCCGTGATCGGTTGCTCCCAGATCTGAGGCAGCAACGAGTTGTCCGGAGACGTTCCCACCAAGTCGCTATCCAGGTCGATGCGATCGGAGTACTCATCAAGAAACACACCGACGGCGGTGCCGAAGACCGATTTCGTCGACGACTTCATGTCGTTGCACGTCTGTGCCGTCCATCGCTTCGGGCCGCCATCGGTTCCGGTCGTGTAGCTTTCCGCGATCACGTGCCCTCGATAAACGATGACCAGGGCGCCGCCATAGCCCGTCGTGAGTGGATGTCGGTCATGGAACCGAATTGCGTCTGACAACAGGTCGGGGCTCACTCCGAGGCTCTCTGGATTCGCGACCCGCCAGCCGCCTTCGGTCTCGGGAGGCGGTGCATAGGACGCGGGTGCTCTTGCGAGGCGAGGCACGCCGCCGAGCCCCACCGCGGCCACGCCCGCTCGTAGAACCTCGCGGCGGCTCATACGGTCCATGGCAGCGCGCTCACGCGTGTGCTCTCGGCGAATCACCATGGCTCCAATCAATCACAAACGCGCAGCCGGCGCAACGGGACGGGACCGAGATTGCAGAAGCAATTCCTTCGCGAGCACGTATAATCGGCAGATCGGAGTCGACGCGGGGCATGTCGAGTGCGCCCGGGCCGGCCAACCGCAAAATGCGCAGGAGGGAAACACTCGATGTCGAACACACGGGGACTCAATCGTAGAACGTTCTTGAGAAGCGCCGGAATGACGGCCTTGGCCGGGGCCGTGGGCACCGGAGCCTCGGCTGCCGAAGAGGCAGCAACCGCTAGATCCGCGGAAGCAGCCGACGGCATGTTCGATTTCGACACTCCCTATGACCGGGTCGGGACCGATTGCATCAAGTGGGATTCTCAGATCGAGAAATTCGGCGGTGAGAACATCGAGGTCGGCATGGGCATCGCGGACATGGATTTCCGCGCCGCGCCGTGCATCACGAAAGCGCTCGAAGATCGTTGCCGTCACGAAAACTGGGGCTACATGAAAAAGCCCACCGCTTATATCGACGCGATCGTCGCCTGGAACAAGAAACGCTACGGTGTGGATATCGATCCGGACGCGGTAACCCTCGCCGCCGGCGTCCACCCGGCGCTCATCGCCGCCCTCAACACGTTCTCCCCTCCTGGAAGCAAAGTGCTCCTCACGACGCCGACCTATAACGGGTTCTACTCGGACTTGTTCTGGAGCAAGACCGTCGCGGCGGATAGTCCAATGAAGCTCGTGAACGGCCGCTACGCCATTGATTTCGAGGACCTCGAGTCCCGTATCGATCACGACACGCACACGCTCATCTTGTGTAATCCGCAGAACCCGACCGGCAATTGCTGGTCGGCGGAAGACCTCACCCGCCTGGGCGAGCTCTGTCTGGAGAGACGCGTGATCGTTCTTTCCGACGAGATCCACTGTGACTTCGTCATGAAAGGCCAAACGTTCACTCCGTTCTCGAGTCTCCCCAACAAGGACATCGTCAACAACAGCCTCACTTTCAAAGCGTCGAGCAAGACGTTCAGCCTGGCCGCGATGAAGAGCGCCTGGTTCTACTCCACGAACCCCGACCTCCTCGAGAGAGTCAGAGCCAACCATCGCGCGGACATCAATACTTTGGGCGTGGTGGCCAACCAGGCCGCTCTCACGGACGGCGAAGCGTGGCTCGATCAGCTCTTGCCCTATATCGACGCCAACCACACGCTCGTCGAAAGCTACATGAAAGAGAAGATGCCCTTGGTCAGCTACACGAAGGCCCAAGGTACCTACCTGGCATGGCTCGACGTCAGCGCTCTCGTCGATAAGATCGGAGCGAAAGAGACCGCGATGCGGGAGACCAACGCGCAGGACAGCTCTTTGAGTCCCGTCACCGCCGAGCACGTCGTGGAGAAGTGGTTCGTCGAGCATGCCAAGGTACAGCTCAACGCTGGGCATTCCTACGGGACGGGCGGGGAAGGCCACATGCGAATGAACTTGGGCACATCGCGCAAGAGCATTCAAAAAGCACTCGACAACATGGCCGCGGCGCTACAGCGCGTCTAACCATCCAAACGACCCACCTTCGAGGGGGCTTTCACGCCCCCTCTTTTTTTCAAGGGACGTCCACGACTCGCACCGGTGGACTAGCAGTCCGTGGTTCACCACGGACTGCTAGACTCTCGATGATGCCGGCTGACGTTCGTCCCACCCCGAGATGGGCGCTCAGCGGGTTGGCACTCGGCCACGCAAGTGTGTTCCTTTGGGGCGCGGTCGTCATCCCGTGGCAGCGTTTCTCACTCGTGTCCGTCTCGCTCGCGATCGCGGCGGCTTCTTACCTGACGCTCGCGGTGCTCGCGGCTCGCGGAAAGCCTCCGTTTTCTCGAGTGTGGCGCGCGGTGTCCTGGGCCTCCCTCGCCGGACTCGGGGTGTTGATAGGACTCACACTCGACGCCGCGTTTTACTTGCAAGCGCTCTACGGTTCACTCGGAGAAGGAATTGGCGTCGCTCTCGCGGTAGCCGTCGCCCCCGTCGCTCTGTTGACACTCCCTATCAGCCTTTGGGGGCTCGCTGTCACCGGCGGGGTGTCCACCCGCGCTCGGGTCTCCGTCATCGCTATCATCGTCCTCTCCGTCTTCACGTTGGCCTTTCAAGCCCGCGCACGCGCGGCGGTCAGCCCCGTCCCCGGCCCGGACATATCCTCGATTCGGTTCCCGCTCCCCGACAGCGACTCCGTAGACACTCGCGCGCCCGTTCCCTATCCCGGCCCCACCCTTTACTCGCCGGTCCCGCTCGATTGCGCGCAAGATCCGGCAGCGCGCGGGGGCCGGGACCAAGCGACGGTGTTCTTGGCGTTCGTCTCGATCGCGGAAGGCAGAATCGAGCCTCGCTTGCGTTGCCTTCAAGCGCCCCCCGAACAGATGAGCGATCGGATCGGCCAGATCTTGACCGAGGGGTCTTTCCGCCTGCCCGTGAAGATCGACGTCGTCACCGGCGTCTCCCGACTAAGGCCCAGCCGCCTCCCGATCGATATGCTCGCGCTGCGGCCGGGGCTCGACGGCGTTTGCCATCGAGGTCGCTGCTTGACGCCGTGGCAGCTCGTCGGAGCCAACCACTTCGTGCGTTTTCAACCCCTGCCGTTCATTCCCGATCTCCGTCTCGGGGTGTCCGGAAACGCACTGGGAGTATCGCTCGGACGGGCCGAGCCCTCACAAGCCGGAGTCGAGGGATTGACACGGGTCGAGACAGAGAGCTGGCTACTCACGAAAGGAGGCGAGCTCATTCGCTTGCACCGCCTGAGGCCAGAGGTCGCCGAGCTCGATGCACCGCGTCTCGAGCAAGCACGGCGAGCCGCAGAATCCTACATCCTCGACTCGCAGGATGGGAGCGGAATTTTTCGCTATGTGCTCGACCCGTATACCGGCGGTGAGTACGTTCAAGACTTCGTCCTGCCGCGCCAGGCGGGAACGACACTGGGATTGTGCGAGACGCTCGACACGGATCCACGGCGCGGCGAGGCATCACGTCGGTCGCTTCGCGCCATGGGCGAGTGGGAGCGCGTCATCGGAGATATGGGAGCCTTGGTAAAGCCTGCGGATGCGGTCTCCGCCCATCTCGGCGACACGGCCCTCCCGCTCATCGCTTTCATTGCCTGCCGCGATCAGCTCGCCCGGAATACGGCAGACATCGCGGGGCTCGACGAGACGATCGGAAGGATGGGTCGCTGGCTCGCGCGCATGCAGCGGCCCGACGGGAGCTTCTATCCAAGCTTCGATTTGCTCACGGGCGCTCCCGAGCAAGGGCCGGACCCACTCTATGCCGCGGGACAGGCCATCTACGCTCTCAGCTCATTGGAGCGTCTCGCTCAGAGCGAGCCTCACATCGCGGAGCCGAGCAGAGTCTCAGAAGTGGTCGATCGGGCCATGGAGTACTTCAGCGAAAGCTACTGGGATCGTCGGCTCCTGAGGTTGTTCTTCGTGGAAGAAAACTGGCACTGCCTCGCTGCGAAAGCTTCGCTCGAGCATCACCGCCACGACGGCTACGAGCGCTTTTGTCTCGACTACATGGAGTTCAAGAAACGCTTCATCCTCGATGAGAACAGTCGCGTCGCGGAAGCGTTCATCGGTGGACACGGCTTTGGCAATCTGTTGCCGCCCCACAACACCCCGACCGCGGGGCTCGGGGAGACCCTCGCGGCCGCGATGGCGATCAAGCAGGCGCGCGGCGAGCCCCTCGGTGAAGACCGCGTCGTCCTCGACAAGATTCTCCACTACCTCGTCCGGCAACAATGGAGCGACGCCGCGTGTTTCGCTTGCGATGGGCGGAAGCTGGCACTAGGCGCGTTCTCGGAATCCATCGCCTCGCCGGTCGTGCGGATCGACTATGTACAGCACGCGTTGTCGGCGCTGACGCATGGAGCGCCGTTTCTCGCGGATCGCTCGGACCTCCGGTAGTCTCGGATGCGACGCGCGCGCGCCTACCTCATTTGCTGCGGTCTCATTTACTGGATCCTCGAGCCCGCCTGGCGTCCCACGGCACCGGATTCGTTTCCCGCCTCCAGCTATCCGATGTTCGCGTATCGGCCCGAGGACCCATGGGTCTTCACTGTCGTCGGGGCGGATTCGAGTGGGAAAGAGCACCGACTGAGCCCGAGTCTCATCACGGGTAGCCATGAAGTCATGCAAGCCGCGACGACGGTCCAGCTGGCGATTTTCGCGGGCGAGAGCGCTCAGTCCCGACTCTGTCGCGACGTCGCCGAGCGGATCGCAGCCTCGGAGCTCGAAACGCTCCGCCAAGCGAAGGTGATCGGGCAACGGTTCGATCCGATCCGCTATTTCGTCGACGAGCAGCCGTTTTCGACCGTAAGGTTCGACTACGCGGCGTGCGACGTCCCGGGTCCGGAGTGAAGCGCCTCGACCGTTGGTTTTACGCGCCTTTTCCCGCGACACGCCTCGCGAGCCTCAGGATCCTCGTAGGCGCGTTCTCATTGGGCTACCTGGTTCTTTTTAGCTTCGAGATTCTGGCGCCGCTGTCTTTCGAGGCGCATCGATTCAAGCCCATAGGCATCGTTTCGATCCTGTCGGAGCCGCTCCCGCGTTTCGCTCTCATACTTCTCTACGGGCTGAGCCTCTTGCTGGCCACGGCCTTCGTCTCGGGTCTTCGCTTTGCATGGACCGCACCCGCCTTCGCGATATCGCTCCTCTTCCTAGCTACCTATCGCAACTCCTGGGGGATGGTCTTTCACACCGAGAACATGCTGGTGCTGCATGTCATCGTTCTCTCACTCGCGCCATCCGCAGACGCGTGGTCTTTGGACCACCGGAGCCGCCTGTCGAAGGCGCCGGAAGACGGCCGGCACGGCTGGGCCGTGCGAGCCATGTGCGTCGTTACCGTCGCGTCTTACGTTGTGGCGGGGGTGACCAAGCTCCGGCTCACGGGCTGGAGCTGGGCTTTTGGAGAGGTATTGCGCACGCATATCGCTCTCGACGCTCTCCAGAAGATCGAGCTCGGCAGCTTTCATTCCTACCTTGGTGCGTGGATGGTTCAGTTCGCGCCACTCTTCGCCCCGCTCGCGGTACTCACGCTGGCGGTAGAGCTTGGCGCTCCCCTCGCGCTGATCGGAGGTCGGATGGCGCGCCTATGGGTCGGCGCGGTGTGGGTGTTTCATGTGGGCGTCGGCGCCATCATGGCGATCGGATTCGCCTACCCGCTCACGGGTATCGCGTTCGCGGCGTTTTTCGCTCCCGAGCGCGCTTTCGAACGGCTAGACCGGCGCGCGTAGGACCCTAGTCCCCTGGAACAGAGCTTTGTTGCATAAGTCTCGAGGCGATTTTGTGTGCTGGCGAGGCGCAACGAGGAAGCCATATCTGGATATTTCGACCGCCTTCCGCAGAGAGCCCTGCGAGCGGAGGGCTAGGCCGAAGGCCGAACTGCCAACAAAGTTGCAAGGATGTCCAGCGCGCAAAAGCGGCCGAGAATCATGCAACGTACTTCTGTTCCAGGGGACTAGGCCAGAGCGCAGCACTTCTTGTACTTCTTGCCGCTGCCACAGGGGCAGGGATCGTTGCGACCCACTTTGGGCCCCTCCGAGCGCACCGTCATCGGACCGAGAACTTTTCCATCTCTGAAGTACCAGCGCTCGCCCCGTCGCACGAAGTCGCTGCGCTCCCGATGCTCGTGCTCTTCGCCTTCCTGTCTAAAACGCGCGATGAACTCGACCGTTCCCGAGGCATCGTCGGCCCCGCCACCCGCTACGGACAAGATCTCCAGGCCCAACCATTCCGAGTCCTCCGCCCATTTTTGTGCTTGTTCCGGGTCGTGGTTGGATAGAGTTTTGGGGTCGTGGGTGTCGCCGATATAGTCGACGTTCACCAACGTGTAGGCACAGTAACGGGAGCGCATCAGCGACTCCGCCGTAGGCGCGTGCGACGGTCCATCGATATAGCGGCCGCAACAAGCGTCGTACTCCGATTCGGTTCCGCAGGGACAGAGGCTCAAATCTTTTTATCTCCTGAGTCGTGCTCGACGGGCCATTCTACGGCACAAGAGCCCGAAAGCGTTCCTTCGTTGGTGTTACCCGTTTCGATACACCCAACCGAGATGTAGCCCTATTCGATACAGTTGTCCCGAAGAGGAGCACACCCTGCACAGCCGGTCGATCCCTGTAAGATATTGATAAAAAAGGATATGACTCTTCGGACCCATCATCCTGAGACTTGGCACGGAGCTTGTAATAGAAGTCAGTAATTGGCAAAACTGAAAAAAGCGGGTGGTCGGTCGGGGGAAACGATCATCGCCACTCCGCATCATCAAGAAAGAAACTTCGGAGACCGTTGATGCCACTCGAATTACTGATGTTCTGGGGAGCTGCTCTACTTTTACCACTCGCGGTCGCACGTATCGTCGACACCATCTGGAAAGACTTCTTCGGACCGGCCAGCGGCAATTGAGCTCCAGCCGTCGAAGCCCCACTTCGACGGCGGCTCGAGCGTTACCCGAACAATCATTCCCAGCAACGAAAAACCTCCCCGCTTTTTTCGAGACCTCCAGCGACAGCTTGTTTCCTATAAGTGTGTCTCATTCCGCTCGAAGGACTCTGACAGGCTCGATACGCGTCGCTCGTCGCGCCGGCAAGTAGCTCGCGAGCATCGCGACTCCCGCCAAGACGCCCGCGACTACGGCAAAGGTGGCAGGGTCGGTCGCCGTGACCTCGAAGAGAAGCGTCTCGATCGCCTGTGTCAGGAACCACGAGCCGGCGAGCCCAAGTCCGATTCCGACTGCCGTCAAGCTCATGGCGCGCCGCAACACGCCTGTCATGACTCGAGTGCGCGCCGCGCCCAACGCCATACGAATTCCGATCTCGCGGCTACGCTCACCCGTCGTGAAGGAGATGACGCCGTAGAGCCCGACGAGGGCAAGTGCTGCTGCCATCAGGGCGAACACGCCGGCAAGGCTCACCGCGAGCCGGTTTCGCGCAAGCTGGTCGTCGAGATAGCCTCGCAACATTCGAGGCTGCGACAGAGGAATCGAGGGATCCAGCGCGGCAAGCTCTTCGCGCAGCTGTGGGACGAGATTGCTCAGCGTCGCAGCGCCGCGTACGACGACGTTCACCTCCCAGTCCGTCCAGGACCACCCGCGCGAGTCGAAATAGATGGTCTCTGGTGGCGGCTCACGGAGATCGGCGTAGCGAACGTCTCGCACGATCCCGATCACTTCGAAGGGCACGGATTCGGCGCCCCACGGACTCGCCGCCAGGAAGCGGCCCAACGCGCTCCGACCGGGAAACGCTCGCTCGGCCAGGTTCTCGCTGATCACGACGACGTGTCGAGGATCCGCGCGGGAAAAACTCCGTCCGGAAACGATGGGGACTCGCAAGGTCTCGAAGATATCCGGTGACACCAGACTGTACTGCGCATAGGCTCTCGCGTCCTGAGAGACGTCACCAGCGGTGTACTGGCCAAGCCAGCGAGCCTGGCCAAGGGGCAGCGGCCACACGATCGACGCAGCATCGAGCCCAGGGACGCTCTTCAG
>JAJCXL010000281.1 GCA_029263435.1 Acidobacteriota bacterium
GAACGCCGCGCGGGTCGGAGACCATATCTACGGGACGACCGGCGATTTCGGTCCTGCTTTTCTCACCGCGTTGAACGTGCAGACCGGCGAAGCCGCCTGGCGTCATCGCGGATTTTCACGAGCGAGCGTTTTGTTTGCCGACGGTAAGGCCATCGTCCTCGACGAAGATGGAGACCTCGCGCTGACCCGGCTCACGCCCGACAACGCCACCGTCTTCGCTGAGACGAGATTGTTCGACACGACCACTTGGACAGCGCCGTCGCTCGTGGGGACGACGCTTTATGCGAGGGATCGCGAGAAAGCAGTAGCGGTCCAACTGGGGGCTCAATGATCCCAAAGACTGTCGGCGGAACGCTCGTTTGTCTCACGGTACTGGCTCTTGCGCCCGTTTCAGACGTTGCCGCGCAGTCCGCGGACTTTTCCGGGACGTGGCGCCTCGACGAGTCCAGGAGCAACGTCGATGTCGACGCCCCGCTCGTCGGGCTCGGCGGCATCGGGTCGGTAGAGACGCTCCACATCACTCAGCCGGCGAACGGGACGCTCGTCGTCGAAAGCTCTATGCGACAAAGCCAGGCCCGTCTCTACCTGCCCGGCGGCGAGACGTCGAACCGAATTCTTCTCGGTGAGCCAGGCACGCTCACGATGAGCTCGCTGTGGAAAGACGGATCGCTCGTGAGCCATGGCGCTCGACACTACACCAACGGAGACGCCCCGCCGACGGAAGTGCACGAGACCATCCGTTTGCGCGACGAGGGGAAGTCGCTCGCGATCGAGATCACCCTGAAGCGAGCGGAGAAAACCAGCAGGAGCGCACTCATCTTCGTCCGGGAGACGAGCTTGGGGCCCTGCGAGAGTTGGCCGTCGCCGTGCAAAAAGCCCATGCCCGGACCCGGACCGTAACCCGCCGATTCCGCGGCAATTATGTCGCCGCATCTTCAAAAAAAATCCGAGCGGGAGGTGTGCCCCTCCGCGCTCGGAGCTCAAATGCGTTTTGGTGCGAGGCGTCGAGTATAAACGGCCTTCTTCGATCGCGCGACCGTAGAACTACCGAAAACGTCGAAGAATTTTCACCCGCACCGTCGTGCGAGTGAAGCTGGTAAACTTCTCGTCCCCGGCGGGAGCGAGAGCAGACAACCCGGCCTCGTCGCGGCGAAAAGTTAGGAGCAACTCATGGCCCTTCAGAGTATCAACCCTGCGACGGGAACCCCCCTCGAGAGCTACGAAGAGATGTCGGCCGCGGAGGTCGGTGCCGCCGTCGACGCCTGCCACGAAGCGCACCTCTCGTGGCGCGACGTGGATTTTTCGGAGCGTTCGGCGCTCATGAAGGGCGCAGCCCGCGTTCTTCGAGAGCGTGTGGAGCCTTACGCCAAGCTCATGACCGAAGAGATGGGAAAACCCATCCGCGAGGGTCGTGCCGAGACAGAGAAGTGCGCTTGGGTCTGCGACTACTACGCGGACAACGCGGAAGCGTTTCTCCGCTCGGAGCCTGTCGAGACGGACGCCACGAAGAGCTTCGTCGCCTACGAGCCGATTGGCGTGGTGCTCGCGGTAATGCCGTGGAATTTTCCGTTGTGGCAAGTCTTCCGTTTTGCAGCACCGGCGCTGATGGCGGGAAACGGCGGGCTTCTCAAGCACGCGTCGAATGTGATGGGGTGCGCCCTCGCGATCGAAGACGTCTTCCGCGCCGCTGGATTTCCCCAACATTTGTTTCGCTCCCTCCTCATCGGCGGCCGAGACGTCGCCTCCGTGATCGAAAACCCCAAAGTCGTGGCGGTCACACTCACCGGAAGCACGCCGGCGGGTAAAGCGGTCGCGTCCAAGGCCGGGGAGATGCTCAAGAAAACCGTGCTCGAGCTCGGAGGGAGCGATCCCTATGTCGTGCTCGCGGATGCGGACCTCGAGGCGGCGGTCGAGCTATGCGTCACGAGTCGGCTCATCAACGGCGGTCAGAGCTGTATCGCTGCGAAACGATTCATCGTGCTTCGAGACCAGCAGGAGCGCTTCGAGACGCTGTTCACCGAGAAGATGCGCGAGCGGAAGATGGGCGACCCGATGAGAGAAGATACCGCGGTCGGACCTCAAGCGCGAGAAGACTTGAGAGACGAACTGCATGAGCAAGTGCGAAAGAGCATCGAGCAAGGAGCTCGGGTGCTCCTCGGCGCGGAAGTTCCCGACGGGCCGGGCGCGTTCTACCCGCCGACGGTGCTGACCGATGTGACCAAAGGCATGCCGGCCTATGACGAGGAGCTCTTCGGTCCGGTAGCGGCCATCATTCCGGTGGACTCTGAAGACGAGGCTATCGACGTGGCGAATGACAGCGTGTTCGGCTTGGGCGCGGCGGTGTTCACACGAGACGTCGTGAAGGGCGAGCGGATCGCGACGAAGCGACTGCACGCGGGCGCCTGCTTCGTCAATACCTTCGTCAAGTCCGACCCCAGGCTCCCGTTCGGCGGCGTGAAGGAGTCGGGCTACGGTCGCGAGCTCAGCTCGTTCGGAATCCGAGAGTTCGTCAATATCAAGGCGGTTTACGTCAAATGAGAGCGCCCCTCGTCGTCACCCTCGCTCTCGTCTTCGCTGTGGCGGCCGCCGCCGGCGAGCAAAACTGGCCGCGCTTTCTCGGCCCCCGATCGCTTCCGGTCGCTGACAACCCGAAGCTCCCCGACCGATGGTCCACGACCGACAACGTCGAGTGGGTCACGAGCGTCGAAGGCGTCGGATGGTCATCCCCGATCGTATGGGACAACAAGATCTTCCTGACGTCGGCGGTCAGCGATCAGCCGATGAAGCAGCCCTCGTTGGGAACGGATTTCAGCAATGAGTACACGGCGGAGCTGAGAGAACACGGGCTGTCGCGAGAGGAGGCCGACGCGCGCCTCTATGAACGCGACCGGGAGATGCCCCACGTGGTCGTCATAGACTTGATGCTTTAGTGGTTCGACATCTAGACGGGGGAGCTTCTCTGGGGGAGCTCGGATTATCAAGGCAACCCGCCGGGCGGGCGTCATCGAAAAAATAGCTTCGCCTCCGAGACACCGGTCACGGATGGAGAGCGAGTTTACGTCTACTTCGGCCATCTGGGCCTCTACGCCTATGACTTCTCGGGGAAGCAGCTGTGGGCGACTCCGATGAAGCTCTACCAGAAAGTCCGGGACTTCGGCACCGGTGCCTCGCCGGCCCTGCACGGCGATCGCGTT
>JAJCXL010000282.1 GCA_029263435.1 Acidobacteriota bacterium
TTAGCGATTCCGTCTTGGTCGCTCATCTATCACACGCGGCGGGTGCTGACCGACGATGATCACGGGCGAGCGACGCTGGGGCTCAACGTCTGGCTGGCGGTCACGCTGCTGGTGCTGGGCCTACACAATCTTCCACTCGCCACGACCGGCTTTCTCAACGTCGGGTACCATCTGCATTCGCGGCGGCTCGTGGGCTGGACGCTCGTCGCCCTCGCGGTTGTCGCCAATGTGGGGCTGTTCATCGCATCCGTGATATTCCTCGCCGGCGGTCAGAGCTTCGAACAGTTTCGGGGGATTCAATAGATCATGCGACGTTCGTTTGCGGGCGAAGGCGTATCGCCGCTTCGCCAAACACGGCCGTCCGCTCAACGTCGACGTTAGTGCCTTTGCCGTGCTGCGGTTTGAGCTCGAAGAGCCTCAGTGCTCCGAGTGCAAATGCTGCGGCAATATAGAGCTTCGAAGATCGAGCGCTAGAACCGAAACAGCTTCGTGAACTTTACGGCGAAGGTTCGGTTCTGGAGGGTTTGGAGTCCGGATCCATCGGTGAGACGACCATCGCTATACACGATGAAGAGGTCGCTTCCTGGCTCGTACTCCCATCGGAAACGGACGTTCGAGCTCAAGGTGCTACTCGACGAGTTCCATTGAAATAGCCCGCTCACAAAAGAGCGCGGGGAAAGCATGAAGTTGGCGCGAGTCGAGACGACGTGTGCGTTGAAGTCTCCCTCTTCCAAGCGTACGAAGTTGAGCGAGAGTTGAGGCTCCAATGAGATCTGAGGCGTGATCTCGACCCGGGTGTTGACGGTGAGCGCACGGCGATCGCCACTGAAGAAGCTTCCGGTGCGATAGCTGACGAAACCGGGCACACGTCGCTGGGGTCCGAACTGATACACCAAGCGGACGTCTTGAAACGTGTACTCGGCGACCGGCAGAAAGATGCCGTCCGAGATCTCGAACTCCGCCGGAAGGAACTCGAACTGGTCGTTGTACTCGATCGTGGTCTGATCGCCGGACTCGAGCTCTATCCGGAATTGACCCTGCGCGCGACGGGTCTCGAGATCTCCGGTGGGCTCTCCGGTAATGTAGTCGCCCGTGCCTTCGAAGACGAACCGCCGGACCCAACCGATCGAGGCCGGACGTGGGCTGAAGCGCCCCTGGACGAAGCTCCGGTTGAACGCCTCTCTCCGGAGAAAGCCGAGATCGGGCTGGAAAGCCTCCCCCACCTTGAGCTGTTCGAGCTGCAGGCCGTATCGATCGCCGTTGTAGTTGAGTCTGCCGAGGTAGCTCGTGGCGTCTCCGGAAAGCTCGGTCCCGTCGACGAGCGGAGTCCGGGTCACCGAGTAGTAACCGTTGACGGTCAGGTTGGAGCCGAAGGCGAAGTTCCCGTCGAGGCCGAAGAGCGAGTTCGACGTCCCTTCATCATTAAGAGAGGTCGTTCGGTGGGTGCCAATGACTCCGATGTCGCTCCGGCGGCCGACATCACGCCTTAGCCTGAGCACCGAGAAGTTTGTCGGATCGAGAAGATCGCCGATGCCTTCGGTCTGTATGTTCAACAAGCCCACGCGATAGGCGCCCGCTCGACCCGTGACCCGGCCACCCACCGAGATGGGGTCGGCACCTTCCTCGGTCAATCCGACCCGTCGACTGAAGAACAGGATCGGAGTAAGGCTTCCGATCGTGCCACCGGGCCGGTTGCCGAAGTTCCCACGGTTCTGCACTCCGGCGAAAGAGAAAATGCTCTGGCCTTCGAGAAAGAACTCGCGCTTCTCGGGAAAGAACAGGCTGAACCTCGTGAGGTTCACTTGTTGTTGGTCCTCCTCCACCTGGGCGAAGTCGGTGTTGTAAGTGCCGTCCGCGATGAGGCTTTTGGTCAGGCCGTACTTGACGTCGAAGCCGACATCGCCCGACAGATCGTTCGACACGACGGGATCCGCCGTGTTGTTGGTGACCACACTCGAGATGCCGTAAGGCTTGAGCTCTAGATTGCGCGACGACGCCGGGGTCTGGATCCCGACCAACGTCGCGGACTCGGAGACACGGTAAATCCCGCGCGGCCCATGAGAGCGTTTCACCGGAGTCAGGTAGGAGTCTTCGTTCTTCCACTTGACGGAGCGCCGGATGTTGATGCTCCACACCTGGTCTCCGGTAGAGGAGTAGCGCAGAGACTTGAAAGGGATGACGATCTCGACGATCCACCCCTTGTCGAAGACCGAAGCCTTCACGTCCCACACCGTGTTCCAGTCGCGGTTGATCGCCTGACCCTCGTCACCGAACTGTTGGTCTCGCAGGGCACCGAGCGGGTTGGTTTGAAACATGAAGCCGCTGCGTCGGTCGTAGAACGTATCGAACATCACGCTGACGTTCTCGTTCTGGAAGATGTTGAAGTTATCTCGACGCATCTCGTTCATGACCATCCGCTCCGGATGGCTGTCCCAACAACGCATCGTGACGTAAACGTTGCGCTCGTCGTAGAACACCCAGGTGTCGGTCTTCTCCGTGGCCGGGTCGCCTTCGTCGGGAGCTTGCTGGACGAAATCGCCGACGGGGGTGACGCGCGCGTAGACGCCGTCATCCAGCTTACCGTCGAGTGTCAAAGGCTCCTCGAGACGCGTCGCTCGCATCGTGACCCGCCCGGCGTCATCTCGGGTGACGACTTCCGGAGCTATCGGTGCGGGTGGCCCATGAAGTGCTATCTCCGCGTCGCGCCCATCATCGTCTCGGGGAACAGGTGATGCGGCAGCGTCCGCGAAGGTGAGGACGCAGAAGGAGAATAGAAAAAGATAAATGGGGGCGAAACGCACGAACTCCTATTATGGCGCGGCCCATCCAGGGGTTGTTAAGAAACTGTAATGGTACGAGCATGAGCGCGCGGTCCAGCCGTTCGCGAGCGCTCCAATTCCGTCCGTGATCTCGAGCCCGTAGCCGGGGTAGACTGTCCCGGACTTCATGAGCATTTCTCTCAAGTTCTGGGGCGTCCGCGGAAGCATCGCGTGCGCTGCGCCTCGCTATGTCGGCTTCGGCGGCAATACGAGCTGCGTCGAAGTGCACGCGGGAGGCCACCGGTTGATCCTCGATGCCGGTACTGGGATTCGGGAGCTTGGACACGTGCTCGAGCAAGATGGCACGCGGGACATCATTCTTCTTCTCACCCACACCCATTGGGACCACATCAACGGCTTCCCGTTCTTCCTGCCCGTGTTCCACGAAGGACGCTCCGTTCGGGTCCATGCCGGTCATTTGGCGGATTCCGGCGGGGTGCGCTCCGTGTTCGAAGGACAGATGATGCAGCCGATGTTTCCGGTGCCGCTCGATGCGTTACGCGCCGGTCTCACTTTCGAAGATTTTCGCTCCGGCGATGCGCTCGACCTACTGCCCGGGGTGTCGGTGCGAACCGCGCCCTTGAGGCACCCCAACGGTGCCACCGGCTATCGCCTCGATGCCGGCGGCAAGTCCCTCTGCTACATCACCGATACCGAGCACGTCCCCGGCGAGCCCGACGAGAACGTCCTAGGTTTGATCGAAGGCGCGGATCTCGTCATCTACGACTCCACCTACACCGACGAGGAGTTCCCCGAAAAGGTGGGCTGGGGTCATTCGACGTGGCAAGAGGGCATCCGCTTGTGCCGTGCCGCCGGAGTGAAGCAGTTAGCCATCTTCCACCACGATCCGGATCACGATGACACCTTCATGGAAGGCGTGGAGCGAGACGCAAAGAATTCCTGGGACAAAGCGCTCGTGGCGAGAGAAGGAACGTCACTCACGATCGAGTGACAGTGCTGTCTCACTGAGTGGGCGCCGCGCCGATGGCCACCGGCCGCACCGGCGAGCCCGATCCTCCCCGGACGAGCAACGGTAAGACCATCGTGCAAGCCGTCCACACCTTGTCCCGAGCCATCTCCTCCAAGTGAGCGTTTTGGATCTGATGGATCCCCGACTGCGTCAAGTTGTGATGGTGAATGACGAAGGGGAGATCGGGCGGTGTCCCTTCCGGGGGCGGGGAAGCGCCGGTTAGCTCTCCATCCGTGACCGGGTCGGTAAAGGGGTTGTCGAGCGCGACCAAGACGATCGCCTTTTCTTCGAGATACTGGGCCGCGTCATAAGAGAGACCGGGGCCTTTCGTGTAGTAGAGCTTCGCTTGATCCGGATCTTCCCAGTAGTCCTCCCACCCCGTATAGATGTAGAGCACGTCACCCGGGAGCAGCCCACGCCAGGCGAGACCCTGGGCCTCGATCATGGCTTCGATGTCGGACGCGGTGATGGTTCGCCCGGGCTCGAGGGGTTGGCCGCCTCCGAGGAAAGCTCGTGCGTCGAGTAGCACGGCACTCGTGACAATCGGTGGGACATTTTCGATCCCGAGCCTTTCGAGCGGCGCGTCACCGGAAGGCTTGACCTCCGGTTGGGCGAATCCGCCGTAGTACTGGACTTGGTCCGCGGGTAGGGCGCCTTCGCCGTCCCAAGGCTCCGGTAGATAACCGAAATGGCCCAGCGCGTCCATCTGCGTGATCTGCGCTGCGGTCTCTCCGGAGACGGACTCGCCGTTGAAGGCGTGGCGGGTGTGCGGGAGTCCGGCGGTCGGCCGAAACGTGTACTCGAGCGGGACGCCGAAGGGGGAGACGGGAGCGCTCGCTGAGCGTTCGTGCGAGAGCTCATAGGCCTTCGCGTTCGGCTGGGCCAGATGAAAAGCACAACGAAGCCACGTCCCCGCACCGAGCTGGTTCGCCATGCCGCGCTCGTCTCCCGGAGGCCATGGAGGAGCCGGAACCATCGCGCGCGAGCGCTCGACGTTGGTCGACTCGTCACTAAACGGGCTCTGAGGGTCAGGCTCGGGCGGGCTCTGGCAAGCGCTGCCGGTGACGATGAGCAAGGTGACGACCAATTTCTTCATGAGAACCTCCTACGAAGGAGCGTAATGGTACTCGATTCCGGCGATTGGCTGGCCCCGCGAGCGCGAGCTATTCGGCCGGTTTGTGCTAAGGTATTAAGTTCGAACCACTGAAGGAAAGAAGAAAATGAGAGAGATTATTCGACTAGAGTCCACCGCCGGAACCGGCTACTGCTACTACACGACCAAGAACAAGCGGCAAACGACTGACAAGCTCGAGTTCAAGAAGTACGACCCGAAAGTCAGAAAGCACGTGCTCTTCAAAGAAAAGAAGATGCCGAGCCACAGCAAGTAGAGTCTCGAAGCGAGTGAACGCGCATTGACTCGACCTCGATGATCTTCAAATCGGCGGTCGATACCTGGTTCAC
>JAJCXL010000283.1 GCA_029263435.1 Acidobacteriota bacterium
CCGGAACCGCCTCCGAAAGCGGAATCTCCGTCGAGCGATTGACGATGACGCCGAGCGTGCCTCGATCGTCGTGGTAGAGCAAGAGCACGACGCTCCGTTGAAACGGCCCGCTCTCGATCGAAGGCCTCGCGACGAGAAAGATCCCTTTGGCCGGTCGGAGCGAAGGAGCGCTGAGCGCCGGCGGCATCAAAAGCAAGAGCGCGGTCGACCAGCGAAGCATTCCTGTATGCTGCCATAGCGTTCGCATCGAGCCAAACGGTTGAAGGCGTTTGAGGCGACCTTTACAGACAGATAGGCTTGTGCGTTTGCGAAAGGAGTTCGTTACATGACGTTGCGCTCGTTCGTGTTCTCGTTTCTTGCCGGGGGTGTGCTCATAGCCATCGCGGCGTGCACCGTGTCGGAGGCGCCGGCCCAGCCGCAGTCACAGCCTGAGGCCGAGCCCTGGAACTGGTCCGAAGAGACAGTTCGCTCCGCCGTCGACCAAGTGCGTGCCGGCCGCGATCTCAATCCGGATTCGTGGCCCGACGGGGCCAAGGTCGCAGTCTTGCTGTCCTACGACGTCGACAACGAGACCGTGCAAGGGCTTCGTACCGGAACCGTCAGTATCGGTCCGCTCTCGCAGGGGCAATATGGCTCGCGGGTCGCGCTGCCTCGGGTGGTCCGCCTGATGAACGAGAAGGACGTGCCTTCGACGTTTTTCTTTCCGGCCTGGAGCTTGAAGCTCGCGCCCGAGCAAGCGGGACTGATTCAGGAATCGGGAAAACACGAGATCGCGGTCCATGGTTGGATCCACGAGCTCAACACTTCACTCGACGCCGAGACGGAAGAGCGCATCCTCCGAGACGCGGTCGAAACCCTCGAGGAGATCACCGGCAAGCGTCCCGTCGGCTATCGGGCGCCCTCATGGAATCACAGCCCGAGTACTCTACAGATCGTTCGCGATATCGGGTTTCTCTACGAGAGCTCTCTCATGGCGGATGACCGTCCGTATGAGCTCGTTCAAAATGGTGAGGCGACGGGAATGGTCGAGCTCCCGGTCGAATGGATCCTCGACGACGCGCCGCTATTCAACCCGCGCGGCAACAGCTATATGAACCCGCGTGACATCATGCAGGTCTGGATCGACGAGTTCGATATGGCGTGGGAAGAGGGGACGATGTTCCTCCTCACGATGCACCCGCATGTGATCGGCCACCGGTCGAGAATCGTCGCGCTCGAAGGCCTCATCGATCACATGAAAGCAAAGGGCGGTGTCTGGTTCGCGACGCACGAGTCGGCCGCGCGCTACGTTCGGGCGCAAGCGGGAATGGACTGAGCCTCTCGCTTCGAGCCGTTATCCATGAGTGACGCCAAAGTGCCGCCCCTGGCCGGTCTCAAGATCCTCGAGATGGGACAGCTCCTGGCAGGGCCCTTCGCCTCGACCTTGCTTGCGTGGTTCGGTGCGGAGGTCATCAAAGTGGAGCCTCCCGGCAAAGGCGATGCGCTTAGAGGGTGGCGCGGTCTGCACGAGGGCGAGTCGCTGTGGTGGTCGATCATGGGTCGCAACAAGAAATGCATCACCCTGAACCTCCGAGAGGCTCGCGGCCAAGAGATCGCTCGCGCGCTTGCCGGCAAGGTCGATGTGGTGCTCGAGAACTTCAAGCCCGGGACGCTCGAGAAATGGGGGCTCGGCGAAGAGGTGCTCCAAGAAGCCAATCCTGGACTCATCATGACTCGAGTGTCGGGCTGGGGGCAGACGGGGCCGCGGCGCGCGGAGCCGGGCTACGCTTCCGTCGCCGAAGGGGTCGGAGGGCTTCGCTACGTGACGGGTTATCCGGATCGACCGCCGGTCCGTTCGAACTTGAGCCTCGGTGACACCATCGCCGGCTTGCACGCCGCGCTGGGCGTTCTCACCGCGCTCTATCACCGCGATCACGGCGGCAACGGCCAGGGACAGGTCGTCGATGTCGCGATCTATGAGGCTGTCTTCAACATGATGGAAAGCGCCCTCCCGGAGCTCGATCTGCTGGGAGAGGTCCGCGAGCCTCAAGGCTCCAAGCTCTCGGGCATCGTGCCCTCGAACACCTATCAGTGTCAGGACGGCAGGTACATTATTATAGGAGGCAACGGCGACAGCATTTTCAAGCGGTTGATGCGAGCCGCCGGCAGAGAAGATCTCGCCTCCGATCCACGCTTGGAGCACAATGACGGGCGGGTTAGGCACGAGCAAGAGATCGACGCTGCCCTCAGCGAGTGGACCGAAAACCACCCCTTTTCCGTCATCCTCGCGGCCCTCGAGACAGCGCAAGTGCCGGCGGGGCCGATCTACAGCATGAAAGACATCGTGGCGGACGAGCAGTATCGCGCGCGCGAGATGATCGAGACCCATGCGCTCGCCGATGGGACCGAGGTGAAGCTTCCGAACTTCGCTCCGAAGCTGTCTGCGTCGCCGGGCGGGACGCGTTGGCTCGGCCCGAAGCTCGGCGCGCATAACGACGAAGTGTATCGGGGCATGCTGGGAATGAGCTCGGAAGAGCTGGAAGAGCTGACTCGCGCGGGGGTGGTTTGATCTCCTCCCTGGTCCTGACGAAGCGAGCGCTAGCTCACAGCCATTCCCGATAGCGAAAGAAGATGTAGAGCCCGGTGCACAGAACGAACATCGAGCCGAGAACCGCCGGATAGCCGTAGGCCGAGCCTAGCTCGGGCATGTTCTCGAAGTTCATTCCGTAAATACCCGCGATCATGGTGGGAACGACGGCGATGGCGACCCATGCCGAGATCCGTCGCATGTCCTCGTTCTGGCGGACGCTGGTCTGAGTCAGGTTCGCTTCGAGGATGCTGGTCAGCACGTCGCGAAAGCTCTCGACTTGCTCGTTGACTCTGAGGAGATGGTCGTAGATGTCGCGGAAGTACTCGCGGACCTCGTCCGACACGAGCGTGACGGGCTGCGTCGCGAGCTGGTTGAGAGGCGCCAGAAGCGGCGCGGTGGCCCGGCGGAACTCGAGCACTTCACGCTTGAGATAGTAGATTCGCTCGACCGGGTTCGACCGATCGCTGGAAAAGACCTGCTGCTCGACTTCCTCGATGTCGTCCTCGATACCCGCAGCGACCGGAAGATAGTCGTCGACGACGCGGTCCATGATGCTGTAGAGAACCCCGCTTGGGCCGTGAGCGAGAAACTCGGGGTTCTCCTCCAAGCTTCGCCGAAGATCTTTGAGGCCGCTCGCGGAGCCGTGCCGAACGACGACGATGAACTTCCTCCCGAGAAAGACCAAGATCTCTCCAAACTCCACCGCTTCCTCTGCGTCGACATAACGAGCGGTCTTGAGAACCATGAGGAGCGCGTCTCCGTAGCGCTCGAGCTTGGGGCGCTGGTGTGCCTTGATTGCGTCTTCGACCGCGAGCTCGTGGAGATCGAAGACTTGGCGGACCTCGTCGAACTCCTCAGGCGTCGGCTCGTGAAGGCCGATCCAAACGAAGTCTCCCTTGGTGTCGCAAAGATGCGCGGCTTGCGCTGCGGAGAACGTGCCCGGCAGTCTCTTGCCCTCTTCGTAGACGGCGCAATCGACGATCATGACTTCTTCTTCCTTTCTAGTATTTCGGCGGACGCGGCATTACGGGTTACGCTGTACTGTCCGGGGCGGTCTGGCTCCACGGTCACTATCGCTTCCGCTCAGACGTAGAGTTGCACCACTAGTTCCTGAAGACAAGAGAGATGGACGAACCCCTTCATGAATGGATCGCCGCGCTCGCCTCCGCGACACCGGCTCCCGCGGCGGGGTCGGCCGCGGCGCTGTCTCTGAGTCAGGGTGCCGCTCTCGGCGTGATGGCCGTGCGGTTCGCGCAGTCGCGTCACTCCGACGCCGAGAGGCAGTCAGCGTTGGCGGCGAGCCGACAGGTGTTGGAGCGGGTGGCAGCCTCCGGCCTGTCCAAGATCGAGGAGGACTGCCGGGCGGTGACGGCGATGGTTGCCTACTTCAAGTCTGCCCGAGCTTCGACACCCGCTCCTTCGAGCATGCTCGATGAAGCGATGGACGTTCCGTTCAGCATCCTTTCCCTCTCGCTCGAGGGACTGGTAGCGCTAGACAACGTCATCGAGCTCGTGAACGCGACCGTCCTTTGCGAAGCCGGCACGAGTGCGAGCTCGATGTGGACGGCGGCTCAGAGCTCTTATTGGATCGTTAGCAACAACGCGGCCTGGCTGCGTGCTCGCAAGGACTGGAGCGGCACCGTGGAAGAGGCTCGCGCGATGCGAGCGTCCGCGCTTCGTTCCTATGAGTCGACCTGCCGTGTCGTGAGTACCGGCGTGGAGCGCACGACGTAGCTTTCGCAACCCGCGCGTCCGCCACCGACACCGGAGTGTCCCAACCGGGGTCGATGGCGGCTGGAGGTCGCGTCAGTTCTGGCTCGTCGCCTCGCCGGCGATGCCGCGGCTAGACGGTGGGACGTGGCCCTTGATGCGCAGGTATGTCGTCATGTTGCCGTAGTGCAAGCTGGTGTGCGCCGTGAACAAGGTGAGCACCGAGGCGAGAGGCATCTCGCGCGGCGGAACGGCCCGTCCGTCGATGAGGTCACCGCCGCCGAAGCGAACCAGCCGACTCATCGCGGCGTCGTCCATCCCCGGAAGCGAGGCGCGGCATCGCGCGAGCGAGGATTCGAGTGCTGCCAGGAGCGACTCTTTCGATTTCGGCGTCTGACGGGTCTCTTTCTCGATGCTGGGAGCGATCGGCTCGCCGTCGCCCGCGGCTGCAGAGCACAGGGCGGCGTTGGCATCGGCGAGGTGCGCGACGATCTCGCCAAAGCTTCGTGCGTCCGCCGCCGGCCGGAAGTCGTAATCGGACGCCGGCATGGCCTTGGCGCCTTCCACCGCGAACTGAGTGAAGTTCTGGACGACGCCCGTGAGAGCTTTTGCGAGCGGGGAGTCGTTCGCGGAGGCTAGGGTCGCGAAACTGAACGCAACGAGTAAAGCCGTAGTGAGGTGGCGGGTGAACGTCAAGTGATTCATCGTAGGTCTCCTTTTTTGCTGTGCGGTTTACGAGCTCATGTTCTCTATGGGTGAACGGGTGCGATCTATTCCCGGAATAAAATGCGGGGGAGCGGACATATAGGGGGGAGAGCCTAGATACGGGCGCATCGGGAGTTTGATGAGACGAGGACCGGAGTTCGAGCGAGCCGCGGTCGTGCATCTCGACGAGCTCGTCCGGGTGGCCACCCGCTTGACGCGCAGCCGATCTCTAGCGGAAGACCTCGTTCAGGAGACGTTTCTCCAGGCCTGGAGGTCGTTCGACCGCTACGAGGCCGGCACGAACTGCCGGGCGTGGCTCTACAAGATCTTGTTTCACGTGATGTCTCAACAGCGCCGACGCGCGGGTCGGCAGCCGAACCATGTCGCGCTCGAAGCCGCGCCTGCTAGCGCGCTGGGATCTTCCGACGCGCCCGCGGACGTTCTACGTACGAGGCGCATCCAAGAAGCGTTCGACGCGCTGGCCGAGCCCCAGCGAAGCGTGTTGCTGCTCGCGGATGTCGAGGGCTTCCGCTATCGCGAGATCGCCGAGGTGCTGGAAATACCAGTTGGAACCGTCATGTCGCGTCTGAGCCGCGCGAGAGCCCACATGCGGCAAGCGCTCGTTTCAACGCGCGCCTGTGGATTTCCGCGGGCGGTCAACGGCTCGAAAGGTGGATGATGTGATCGACCCGTGCAGCGATACGGAGACGCTCGACGGCTACGTGAGCGGTGAGCTCGACGCGAAGGCTGCGGCTCGAGTAGCTTCCCATGTGGCGGGATGCCGCCGCTGCGCGGAGGACGTCGCGGCCCGGGCGGCGCTCCGGCGCGAGCTCGCAGAAGTGCTCGGGGGTGAGGACGTCGACGGCATGAGAGTCCTGAACGATCCCTTGCGCCGGCGGGTCGTGACAGCGATGGAGGCGACGGACGCTGCGTCCTCGGGCGGTTCGTGGCGAGCGGTTGTACCGCTCGCGGCCGCGGTGGTGATCGCGGCTATGGCCGGGTGGTGGTCCGCGCGCGTAGTAGGCGACGTGTCGTCCGAGAGCTCCGCGGCTCTCACGCTCGTCGACCAAGCAGCTTACGCCGATGCGCTAGTGAACCATCTGGCTTGCGGGGTGATGCGAAGCTTTCCGGAAGGAAGCACCGAAGCGGAGTCGAGAAAGCGACTTGGGCACTACGCGGCTATCCTGGAGACGGTGGCCGGCTCGTCCGAGCTCGAGCTGGTGCATGCTCACGTCTGCCCGAACCGGGGCCGGCGTTTCGGCCACCTCGTGCTGCGCCTCCAGGGTGAGACGGTCTCGGTACTCGTGACGGATAAGAGTGAGGGAGCGGCGCTTCCTCGAGCAGATCGCATCCCGACGGGTTCAGCTATCGTGGGAGTCGTCGACTTTCCCACTCTCGAGCTCGCCGGACTCGAGACTCCAAGCCTGATGGGCTTCATCGCGACGCCGAAGCGAGGGCTCGAGAGCCGCGCGGTAGCCGAGCTCGCGACCGAGCTGAATCGGGCGATGAGAGCTATCGAAGGAAACGCCGGGCCCACGTTCAAGCGTGAGCCGGAGAGGAGCGCGCAGTGACTCCGATGCGCTGGGCATTGGCGGCGACGGTCTTGTTCGTATCTGTTGCCGGTGCGCGCGAGAGCGAATGGTACGAAAGCCCCGAGGGCGTCGCGCGTGAGTTCGTCGCCGCGCTCGACCATCTGGATCTCGAGCGGATTTTATCGACCCAGGCAGAGGACGCGACGATGTTCTTTCCTCATCCGTCGGCGAGCTTTCGGGCCGAAGGGCTCGCGGCGATTCGTGCCCGCATGAGTGATGCATTCGAGCAAGCGCTTGCGCTGGCCCGAAAGGGAGGGAGAACGACCCCGCCTTATCTCGGCCTCCCGGATCCCGTTTCCGTGAAGGTCCAGTCGATAAGCGAGACCGCAGCGGTCGTCACCTGGATGTTCGATCGACCCCAAGGATTCGGACGTCGGACGGCCGTCATGCGCCGAGCCACTGACGGCTGGCGCATGGTGAGCTTTCACTCCTCGAACCTTCCCGCTCGCTGAGAAGAGGGCGACGTTTCGTCGCGAGCCTAGCCTCTGAGTGTCGTTCCTCGTGTGGCGGTGTCAGGCCCAGATTGCCATAATCCGTTCCTACCAAGGAGACGATGGCGAATGTCAGATAAAGGTAAGAAAGAGACCGTCGAGGCGCTTTCCGAGCTTCTCGCGAATAGCTACACGCTCTACTTGAAGACGCACAACTATCACTGGAATGTGACGGGGCCGATGTTCACGACCCTCCACACGATGTTCGAAGTTCAGTACGGCGAGTTGGCTCTGGCCGTCGACGAGATCGCGGAGCGGATCCGGGCGCTCGGATCTTACGCGCCGGGAAGCTACACGGACTTTCAGAAGCTCGCGAAGATCAAGGAAGAGACCGGTCATCCGAAAGCGGAAGAGATGATCGCCAACCTCGTTTCAGACCAGGAGACGGTCTCTGCCTCCGCGAAAAAGGTCATCGAAGCGGGCGGGGCCGCCGGGGACGATGTCAGCGTCGACTTGGGCACTCGCAGGATGGAAGTTCATCAGAAGAACGCTTGGATGCTTCGAAGCCACCTCGAGTAGCCCTCGAGCCTTCATCGTCTAAAGCGCAGGAGCGCGCCGCGCTCGGTTCCCACGACGATGAAGGTGCCGTCCTCCGAAAAGACCGCGGCGGTGGCCTCGTCTCGGCTGTTCTCGAGCGGGATGGTGTCGACGATCTCGCCTAGCTCGAGGTCCCACAGATAGAGAGCTCGAGAGCCGGCGAGCGCGTAGCGTCCATCTCCGGAGAACGCGACGTCGAAGACCGCGTCGTTTCCAGGAACGAAGCGACGCTCGTCCCCGGTGGCGACGTCCCAAACGCGAAACCCGTCGAAGCTTGCGGACAACGCGCGGGCTCCGTCCGCCGTGAACGCGACGGCATGCACGCGGTCGTCGTGTCCGGAGAGCACATGAGCTCGTGCGCCGGTGGACACATCCCACAGCCCCAGATGGCCGCGGGCGCTCGTCGCGCGGTAGGGCTTACGGGCGCTTACCAGCGCGAGGCCTCCGTCCGGCGACAGGGCGGCTGCTGCAATCCAGCCTTGTTGGGTGTCGACCCGACGCATCCGTTCGCCGCTCGATGGATCCCAAGAGACGAACGCGCCGTCATAGCTTGCCGAGAACAGCTGATCCTTA
>JAJCXL010000284.1 GCA_029263435.1 Acidobacteriota bacterium
TGCGCGCCCACCGTCAGCGAGTAGACGAAACCGCAGCACGCGGCCGAGAGGTCGAACCCCCACGCGTTCTTGGCCCCGAGCTCGTCTTGGACCAGGCAGGCGGTCGCTGGAAACATCATGTCGGGAGTCACTGTGCCGACGATGATGAGATCCACGTCTTCCGGAGACATTCCCCTCCGCTCGAGGGCGTGTTTAGCGGCCTTCGCGGCCAGATCGGAGGTCCCCACGCCTTTTTCGACGATGCGGCGCTCCAGGATGCCCGTGCGCCCCTGGATCCAGTCATCGGTCGTGTCGACGAGCTTTTCGAGATCGTGGTTGCTGAGAATCTTCTCGGGCAAGCCGCGCCCGACCGATGTGATGGTAGCTCTTCGCTGGGTCATGAAATTTGGGGCCTCCGGACGGGGTCGTGGGGTCTGAACCCTACATCCTATGTCGGGGCCCGGCTCCGGTCAATCCCTAGGCGTAGCTAGTAGTTACGGAGACGGCGCGCTCCCTCCACGGCCCCCCCGGCTTGAGCCTCACGGCCGAAACGAATAGTATGTAGAGTTTCACGACTAACTGCTTGAGTGCAGTAGGGATAACGACGTGGCAGGAGCAGCTTTCTACGATCTGGACGGTACCTTGGTCAGCACCAACTTGGTGCACGTGTTCTGGTTCTACGCAAAGAACGACCAAGGGATCTTGAAGAGTTTGGCGCGATCCGCGGCGACCATAGCCGGGCTTCCGTTGTTCATGGCCGCGGACGCCTATAGCCGAAAAGTGTTCAACGACATCTTCTTCAAATGGTACAAAGGCCAGTCCGAGGACCGTCTGCGCTATTTGGCTGAGGATCTCTACCAAGAGGTCATCCGCCCGGCGGTGTATCCGGGGGCGAAGCAGCTATTGTCGAAATCCAGGAGTATGGGATTGCGCCAAGTCGTCGTCACCGGGGCGCTCGATATCACCGTCCAGCCCCTGCTCCGCGATCTGGGGATCGAGGAGTACGTGGCGAACAAGCTCGAGTTCGTCGACAATCGCGCCACCGGCCGGCTGAAGCCCCCGATCATGGCGAGCGCGACGAAAGCGTCCTGGATCCGCACTTATTCCGAGAAAGAAGGCCTCTCTCTCAACGAATGTTACGCTTATGCCGACAGCATGAGCGATCTGCCGATGCTCTCCGTGGTGGGTCACCCGACCGCCACCAACCCGGACCACCGCCTCCGGACCACGGCCCAACGGCACGATTGGCCTATTGTGAGCCTGCAATAGCCGTTATCTTGGAGCTCGATAGTCGAGCCATTGGACAAGACATAGAAAATGCCAGTCCTTCGACGTAAACTCGATCCGGGTACGGTACACATCGATACCGACTCGGCGCCGCGCCTGATCCACTTCGGTGAAGACTTCTGGGAAGAGGATCTGCCGGTAGGCACCCGGGTCATTTATCCCAAGCCGCCCATTCAGGGCCTTCCCAACCCTCGAGGCGCCATCCGTCACGCCATCAACCACCCGCTCGGCTGCGATCCGCTCCATGCGCAGCTCGAGCCGGGCATGAAAATCACCATCGCGCTCGACGACATCAGCTTGCCGCTTCCTCCGATGGTGACGCCGGATACGCGGCAGACGGCGCTCGAGGTGGTGCTGGAGCTTCTCAGCGACCACGGCGTCGACAACATCCACATCATCATCGCCAACTCGCTCCATCGAAAGATGACCGAGCCCGAAATGCGGCGCATGGTCGGCACCGAGATCCACGATGCGTTCTATCCGGATCGCTATTACTGTCACGACGCCGAAGATCCCGATGGGATGACGAGCCTCGGTCAAACGCGTCACAAGGAAGAGGTCCGCATCAACCGCCGGGCGGTCGAGAGCGACCTGGTCATCTATATCAACATCAACCTCGTACCGATGGACGGCGGGCACAAATCGGTGACCGTGGGGCTGTGCGACTATGAGAGCCTCACCTATCACCACGAGCCCCAGACCATCCTCGATTCCGATGGTTATATGGACCCGGCGAAGTCCGAGCTCAATCACAAATGCGTCCGGATGGGCGGGCTCGTCGACGAGCACATGAACGTCTTTCACATCGAGACGGTGCTCAACAATCGCATGTATGCGGATCAGCTCGGGTTCTTCAACAAGAACGAGGACGACTTCACCGAGCTCGACCGGCTGAAGCTTCAAGCGACGAAGTGGTCGACGTCTAAGCTACCGCGCTCACTCAAGCGATCGTTCTTCCACAACATCCCATCGCCTTTCGAGCTGATCGGCTGCTATGCGGGAAAGACCGAGCCGGTGCACGAGAAGACTCTCGAGCGCTGCTTCGACCAATACGCCGTCAAAGTGAAGGGCCAGTGCGACATTCTCATCGTGGGCGTCCCCTACATCTCGCCTTATAACGTGAACTCGATCTTGAACCCCCTGTTGGTTCAAGTGATGGGGCCGGGCTATTTCTTCAACCTCTATCGCGGCAAGCCTCTCGTTCGCAAAGGCGGCGTTCTCATCTTGTGTCACCCGTGCTACGACGAGTTCGACCCGCAGTTCCACCCGAGCTATATCGAGTTCTTTCATCGCTTGCTGCCCGAAACGAACGACGCGTTCACCTTGCGGGAGAAGTACGAGGAAGAGTTCGCGAACAACCCGAGCTACATCCAAATGTATCGCTCCGGAAACGCGTATCACGGAGCGCACCCGTTCTTCATGTGGTATTGGGGAGAGAACGGCCGCCGCCACGTGAGCAAGATCATCGCGGCGGGTGCGGAGAACCAGCACGTCCCCGAGCTCCTCGGGTTTGATCGGGCGCCGACGCTCGCCGAAGCGATTGCCGATGCCCGCAGCCATATGGGTCGCTCGGCTGAGATCACGATGTTGCATCTGCCACCCATTCTCATCCCTGACGTGGAGTAGCCGAAAGCGAAAGCGCCTGTTGCCCATGACCGGAATCGACGTTTCAAAGACCTTCGAGGGAGGGCGCATTCTCCTGCTTGGGGGCACCGGCTTTCTCGGCAAGGTCATGCTCTCGATGCTCCTCGATCGATTTCCGCGGGTGGGCCGGGTCTACTTGATGGTCCGGGCAAGCTCCGAGGCCGAGAGCGAAGCCAGGTTCTGGGAGTCCATCGTCCCCTCTCCCGCGCTTCTGCCACTGCGGGAACGCTACGGAACGGATCTCGCCGAGTTCCTTCGCGAAAAGATCGTCGTCGTGTCGGGCGATATCACGAACGACAATCTGGGGTTCTCGTCGGAGCGCGCCGAGGCCATCGCGTCCGACATAGACGTGCTGCTCAACTCCTCCGGCCGGGTGACGTTCAATCCACCGCTCGAAGCCGCGCTCAAGACCAACGTCACCGGCACCTTGAACACCATCGCGTTCGCCAAGCGCATGAAACGTCCGGCGCTCGTGCACGTGAGCACTTGCTTCGTCGCCGGCGACCGCTCGGGCGAGATCTGGGAGAACGAGCCTCTCATCGGATACTTCCCCCGCCGAGCCGAAGAAGATTCCGAGTTCAGCGTCGACAAAGAGATCGACGATTGCGAGCGCCTCGCGGTGCGGGTGCGGGATGAAGCCCAAGACAAATCACTGGCCGACAAGTTTCGTGAGACCGCTCGAAAGCGCTTCGTCGAAGAGGGGCGCGACCCCGGTGACCAAAAGGCCATGAATCTCGGGATCGCCCGGGAGAGGAAGAACTGGATCCGCTCGCGGCTCACCGATCTCGGCATAGATAAAGCACAGGGCTGGGGCTGGCCGAACATCTATACCTATACCAAGAGTCTGGGCGAGCAGCTCGTCGCGGCCGAAGAGGACATTGCGCGAGCGATCGTGAGACCCTCCATCGTCGAGAGCGCCCTGTCGTTTCCGTTTCCCGGATGGAACGAAGGCTTTACCACGACCGCTCCCCTCGTCCGGATGGCGATGCGTGGCCAAAATCTCTTTCCGGTAAGAACCGACGTCATCCTCGACGTCATTCCCGTGGACATGGTGGCCTCGGCCACCCTCGCGGTCACCGCCCAGACCATGGTCGAAGAGCCCGCGCTCGTCTATCAAGTCGCTTCGGGCGACACGAATCCGTCCCGGCTCGGCCGGCTCGTAGATCTTCTCGGGCTGCACAAGCGCAAGTATTTTCGTGAGCGAACCACCGGCAGCCGATGGCTCAATCAGGTCGCCTCGCGCATGGAAGCCCAGGCGGTAGAGCCGGAACGGTTCGAGAAATACTCGATGCCGCTGCTTCACAAAGTGACCCAGCAGGTCGGAAAAGCGCTCGACAACGTCACCGACCGACAGCTCGGATCCTTGTCGCCGCTTCTGACCCAAGCGCGGGATGCCGTTTCACGCTTCGAGGCGTTTACTCGCGAAGGCGAAGAGCATTACGAGACCTTCCGGCCGTTCATCGTCGACAACAAGTACGTGTTCCGCACCGATAACACGCGCGCCCTGTTCGAGCGTATCGAAGGAGACGGTGAGAGCACGCTCACCTTCACGCCCAAAGAGATCGACTGGTATCACTACTGGTTGGAGGTCCACCTCCCCGGGCTGAAGAAGTGGGTCTTTCCGCGCTTCGACGAAGCGGAGACCGTCCGACCGCGCAGGGTCTACACCTACAAGCATTTGGTGGAGCTGTTCGAAGCGTGCACGAAGAATCATTCCGGCCGCGTCGCGATGCGGATCGAGCGGAACGGTCGAGAGGAGCGCTACACCTACGGCGATTTGAGAGAGTGCGTGCTCCGATCGGCCGCGTTTCTCGTAGGAAAGGGCGTCAAAGAGACGGACCGCGTCGCCCTACTCGCCGAGAACTCGCCCGAATGGGGCATGACCTATTTCGGAATCGTGAGAACTGGTGCGGCGGTCATCCCTCTCGAGAAAGACGCCACCACGGATGACGTCGTGCGTTTGTTGGGGCTCGGCAAAGCCAAAGCGATTCTGGTCAGCCGTGAGCTCGATGAGGCCCATCCCGAGCTTCGGGATCGTCTCGAGGGCAGTGTATCGGTCTGGACGTTCGAGGAAGTTTTTGCCCTGACGGCGGAGTCGACCGAGCAGAAGCGTATCGCGAAGCTCCCGGCGGACGTGAGCCCGCAAGCGGTGGCCTCGATCATCTACACCTCGGGAACGACGGGAAACCCCAAAGGGGTCATGCTCACCCATCGTAACTTCGCGAGCCTCATCGCGAAGCTTCTCTCCGTCTACGACATCACCGAAGAAGACGGCATGCTGAGCGTGCTTCCACTGCACCACTCGTTCGAGTTCTCGACGGGATTCTTGCTTCCACTCAGCCGCGGTGCTTCGATCACTTATCTCGCCGAGGTCAACGGCGATAGCGTGAACCGCGAGCTCAAGAAAGGCCAAGTGACGTGCATCGTCGGCGTGCCGGCGTTGTGGGACCTTTTGAAACGACGGATCCTCGGACGGTTCGCCGACAAGTCGCCACGACTCGAAGAGTTGATGACCGCGCTCATAGACGCCAACTACTTGTTGCGAGACGAGACCCCGCTCAACTTCGGCTCGCTCTTGTTTCTGCCGGTGCACTCCGCTTTCGGTGGGCGAATCCGCTATCTCATCAGCGGCGGCTCGGCGTTGTCGGAGTCCACCCTCAAGACTTTCCGAGGGCTCGGGTTCAACCTCAACGAGGGCTACGGATTGACCGAAGCGTCGCCGGTTCTGACGGTGACCCGGCCTGACGGAAGAGTCCTTTCGGGAAGTGTCGGCCAGCCGCTGCCGGGAGTCGAGATCAAGATCGCGGATCCCGACCGGCGGGGAGTGGGGGAGGTCATCGCGAAAGGCCCGTCGATCATGGCGGGATATTTCGGGAATGAGACCGCGACGAAAGAATCCCTCAAAGACGGGTGGCTCCATACCGGCGATCTCGGCCGCCTGGACGAGGACGGCAATCTCTACATCGTGGGGAGAGCGAAAGAGCTCATCGTCGACCGCAATGGCAAGAACGTCTATCCGGATGAGCTCGAAGAGCTCTATACCGATGACGCGGTCATGCAGGAGATGGCCATCATCGGTCTACCCGACGGCACCGGTGAGCAAGTGGCCGCTGTCGTGGTGCCGAAAGAAGGTGCGACGGCCTCTGACCCGGACGTCGCGAAGAGCATCGAGGAGCACTTTCACCAGGTCTCTTCGAAGCTGGCGCTCTATAAGCGAGTGAAGACCGTCGAGGTGCGAGACGAGGCGCTCCCGAGAACCGCGACCCGCAAAGTCAAACGTCGCGAGCTCGTGAGCTGGCTGACCGCGAAGAGAAAGCTCGACTCGCGCGAGACCCCCGCCGGCGAGTCCGACAAAGAGTGGATTCTCGACATGGTGTCTCGAGTGGCAGAGAAACCGAGAGACGTGGTCCATCTCGACATGAGCCTCGACGAGATTGGCTTCGACAGTCTCATGTATAGCGAGCTGTCGGGGGCCATCGAGACTCACACGGGACAGAGCCTGTCGACCGATGTGTTGATGTCTCTGTCCGGAATCCGGGAGCTCGCGGATAGCTTGAACCGGACGCCGTCACGCGAGCGCAAGCAGCAGGAGCGCTCGAAGAAGGAGCCGACGGAGAAGGTCGATTTACCGCCAATCGTTCAAATGCTGGGAAGAAAGGGCCTCTCCGGCGTCCAGCGCTGGTTTTACCGCAATGCTCTCGATGCCGAGATTCGTGGTGAGGCAAATATACCTAATCACACGCACTATATCGTCGTCGCGAATCACTCGTCTCATTTGGACATGGGACTCGTGAAGACGGCGTTAGGTCAATCGGGAGAAAACCTGATCGCGCTCGCGGCGGCGGACTACTTCTTCGACAACCGGGTCAAGCGAACCGTCTTCGAGAACTTTACCAACCTGGTCCCCATGGAGCGCAAGGGCTCTTTGCGGAAATCCTTGGAGTGGGCTTTTCATCTCCTCGAACAGGGATATAACGTGTTGGTCTTCCCCGAGGGTACGCGCTCGCGAACCGGCGTGATGCAGCCGTTCCAGCGCGGGATTGGCCATCTCGTGCTCCGGGCCAAAGTCGGGATCCTCCCCATGCACCTGTCCACGTACGACGCGCTGCCCCCCGGAACTTGGTATCCGCAATCGCGGCAGGTCAGCGCGAGCATCGGACCCTTTCTCGACTACGAGACTCTTCTCCGGGTGTCCGAAGGACTCTCGCGCTCGGATGCCGAACGCGCCGTGGCGGTGCTCGCGCAGCGCATCGTCGAGTGCGAACGGGACCGCGCTCGCATCAACCTCGCGGCGGAAGTAGAGAGCGTTCGCGAGGGATTCACCCTCGAGCGAAAGACACCCCTGCCGGTCGCCGTTGAGACCGACTAGCTGAGAGCAAACGAGCGCCGGTCGAAGTGACTAAAAAGATTCTCGTGACGGGGGCGTCCGGATTCCTCGGCGCTCATCTGCTCGAGCGACTCCCCGCCAAGCACACCCGGGTCCTTTCGCGTAGCGGCGCTCCCGACTCCACGCTCGACGTGATCGAAGGCTCGATCCTCGACGAAGAGGCCGTGAAGAAAGCGGTCGACGGGGTCGACGTGATCTACCACCTTGCGGGGAAAGTCTCTCGAGATCCCGCGGACGTGCGCGAGCTCTATCAAGTCCACGTGGACGGCACCACGAGCTTGTGTCGCGCGGCTGTCGCTTCCGGCGTGAAGCGCATCGTGCTTGCCTCGACGAGCGGCACCATCGCGGTTAGCGATGACGCCGAGCCCGTCGCGAACGAGGACTCGCCGGTCCCGCTCTCCCTCATCGGTGGCTGGCCGTACTACACGAGCAAGCTCTATCAAGAAGAGGCGGCGACGGCGGAATGTGCTTCCGGGCCGGAGTTGGTCACTTTGAACCCGAGCCTTCTGCTCGGCCCGGGCGACAGACGTCTCTCTTCGACCGAGGACGTCCTCAAGTTCCTCGCGGGCGAGATTCCGGTCGTGCCTCCGGGCGGCATCAACTTCGTCGACGTGCGCGATGTTGCCGAGACGTTCGTTCGAGCCATGGAAGTCGGACGTTCCGGTGAGCGCTACCTTCTAGGCGGACCGAACTGGACGTTCGCGATTTTCTTCGAGCGGCTCGGGCGCTCGAGCCGAGTCAAAGGCCCGCGTCTCAAGCTCCCTTCTTCCGTGTACTTGTTCGCCGGCCGTACCGTGGACGCCTTGTATCGTCATTGGGACAAAGTGCCACTGGTCGACCGTGTCAGCGTCGAGATGGGTCAGCGATTCTGGTATCTGGATGCTTCGAAGGCTCATCGGGAGCTGGGCTTCGATCCGCGCGATCCCTATGAAACGCTCAACGAGACCGTAGCCTATATCCGGAGAGAGTTCCTGGGCGACGGCGTCCGGCGCTAAGCGAATCAGAACTACCGAAACCAGAACGGATCTCGAACGATGCGGACGCTCGCGGCCACCGTGCTCGTCACGCTGGTAGCCTCCGCCTCCTTCGGCCAGGCGCGAGCCCTCGAGTGGTCGCACCTTTCGGTCAACGCCCGTCTCGACGCGGACGGCGCGCTCCACATCGTCGAGAGACAGTGGATGATCTTCTCGGGAAACTGGAACGGCGGCGAGCGCGAGTTCCGGCTCGAGCCGGGCCATGAGCTGACGCTCCACCATCTCTTTCGGGAGGACCCGGAGCTCGGCCCGCCGGTGGAGCTTGAAGCCGGCACCCTCGACGAGGTCGACCACTACGACTGGGCGGGACGCCACACCTTGCGCTGGCGGAGTCGACTGCCCTCGGATCCGATCTTCGACAACGACGAGATCACCTACGTGCTCGACTACACGTTGGCGAACGTCCTCGTGCCCAGGGGCGACACCTACGTCCTCGACCACGACTTCGCGTTCGCCGACCGCGTCGGCGCCATCGAACGCTTCACCCTCGAGCTCGACCTCGATCCGATATGGGTACCCCTCGACGAATATGAGCTTCACCACGACAGTGGTCCGCTGCCTCCCGGCCAAAGCTTTGTCCTAGAGCTAGAGCTCGGCTATGCCGGTTCCGGTCGTCCTGCCTCCGTGATCTTCGGCGCCACTGCCGCCGACAAACGCGCCGTCGCGATCCCGGCCGCGCTCGCCGTCTTCGGGATCGTGTTCCTCTTTTCTCGACGCGAGGCGAAGCTTGGCCGCTTCGACCGCCTCCCCCCGGTCGCCTCCATCGACGAGCCCTGGATCGAGCGTCACGTGCTGACGCTACTCCCCGAAGAAGTCGGCGCCGTCTGGGACGACCGCACGGCCGCTCCGGAAGTGGCGGCGATCCTCGCGAGGTTGGTCGTCGAAGGAAAGCTCGCGAGCAAAGTGACCGACACGCGCGGTTGGATCTTCACGAAGAGCGTGCTCCACCTCCGTCGACTCGTCCCCGAGAGTGCGTTCACCGGCTACGAAGCCTCCTTGATCCGCGCGTTGTTCTTTCATGGGCGAGACCACGTCGACACCGAGACCCTTCGCAAGCACTACCGTTCTCGCGGCTTCCACCCCGTCTCGAGGATCCGTCGGCCCCTCGAGCGGCGCGCCCGAAAGCTCTTTCGTCCGCCCTCGAGAACGGACGTTTCACCCGCCCCGACGCTCGTCCTGGCGATGGTCGCGGCGCTCGCCATCGGCGCCTCTTGCTTCTTTCATCCCTCGGATCGCGGTCCTGTGCTCGTCGCTTCTCTCGTCCTCGTCGCGGTCTATCTCCTCGGGTTCTTGTTCGCGCGCTCCACTCAAAACCGCGTCGACCACATTCCGCTCCGTTTACTCTTGTGCGTCCTACCCACTGTGCTCGTCATCTATGTGCTCTGGTGGTTCTTCCTCAACGACACCCTCCGGCTCCAGAAGAACAGTCTCGCGGGTCTGAGCGTCCTTGCCGTCGCCCTCGTCAATAGCCTATGGAACGCCGCGAAGTTTCGGAAAGGCCCGGAGCTTCTCGCGGCCCGAAAGCGGTTGTTGGCCGGCAGGCGCTGGTTCGCGCGAGAGCTCGCGCGCGCGGAGCCTCGGCTCCAGGATGCGTGGTTTCCGTACGTCGTCGCTTTCGGTCTCGAGCGGCAGGCCGAGCGTTGGTTCAACGCCTATGGCGGCCACGACGCGCCGCGAAAACCGTCCTGGTCGACCGGGCCTACTCCTTCGCGCGCGGGCACGAGTCGCCCTCCTTGGACCGGAGGGGGCGGCGCTTTCGGCGGTGCCGGTGCGAGCGGGTCTTGGTCGAGCGCTGCCTCTTCAGTGGCGAGAGGGGTGTCTCGTCCGAGCTCGGGATCGAGCTCAGGTGGAAGCTCCAGCAGTAGCAGTAGCAGTAGCTCGGGTGGTGGCGGCGGCGGCGGTTGGTAGTCCTCCACCGAACCGCGCGAAAGCGTGCTCGAATCGATACTCCGCCTCGCTGCTCGCGAGCTCGCCCAGTCCGAGCTGTGTCAACGCCAGAAAGAAATCGTCGCGCCGCTCCTCTTCGTAGAACCGCATAGCGATCCCCTCGAGCTTCTCCGCGGCGTCCATGACGAGATGCCCCGCCAGAATGAGAGCTTCATCGTCCAGCTCTTCCCGGTACGCGTGCACCCGTCCTCCCGCCGGAACGTCGGGCCAATCCGACATGCCCAGGAAGCGAGCGAACCATTCGTGGGAGAACCGGCCCGCAGCGCGGGTCATTCCCATGAAGTCCGCGAGGAGCTCGTCGTGGAGGTTCGAGCGCATCGTGTCGAACAGACGCTTCGTCGCGTAATGCGTGAACTCGTGCTCCACCCGAAGGGTCATCGAGCGTTCGACCCATTCGGCCTCCGTCCAAGCGAGGCCGAGCGTCGCCGCGGATACGGCGCTGTAGGGGCTCTTGAATACGATCACGAGCCGATCGCGAAAATGTCCCGGCGCCTCCGCGGCGACCCGTTTCATTTCATCCCGCCAGGCACGGGCAGGAGCGAGTGGGTGGGACCGCTCCCACCGTCGCCGATACCTCTCTATGCGATCCCAGTTGTTGAGACCCGCGATCATCTGGGCATTGACCGATGGCGAGACCTCTTGGGGCTCACTGCGACAGGCTAACGCCCGGAACAACGAGATGAAGTCGTCACGATCGTCGGTCACCAGCACCGGTAGAGCGCCGGCGGGATGGTCGTGGATGAACAGCTCCAGCGCCTCGGGCTTCGCCAGCCTCAATCGCCCGCCGAAGTCTTCCTCGCGAAAAGGCTCACCTTGACGGGTGAGCTTTCGGTAGGCGGTGCTCTCGGAGACTCCTTGTCGGATCGGAACCGAGAGTTGCGATAGCGTCTCGAAGAGCACGGCCGCGACGCCCTCGGACTCCGCTCTTGCGGCGTAGCCGCGCCAGTCTTCCAGATGTCTCTCGTCCGGCAGGGGAAACGTCGCGATGGCGTTCGGGTCGGTGCGACGAAACGCGTTCTCGGCGTATCGCAAGAGTTGTTCCCGGGGGGAGCCCACCGGGCCCGGACGGGCCCACTCATCGTTTCCGAGATCGTTCACGAGCTTTTCGTTCCTTACCGACCCCGGTAACCGTCCAGAGACATTGTATCGAACTGGTCTCCCGGCTGCTCGTCGACGACCGGGGCCCGCGATCGAGATTAACGAGGTACCCGCACCCGAAGCGCTGCAGGCACGATCTCGAAGCGTGCGGGAAGCTGACCGAAAGACTCGCCGTCCACCTCGACCCGCACGACCTCGTCGCTTTGAACCGGCCGCGCCTCGATAGACTGTATCTCCGCCTGAACGACGTCGGAGAGCCCCAAATGCGCACCCCAATAGAGAAGAGGCGCGCGAGACAATAGCTTCAACGCGGACATCTTGCCGACGACGATGAGTTGAAGCTTTCCGTCCACGAGCGCGGCGCCGGGAGCCATCTTCATGCCGCCGCCGAAGAAACGCCCGTTGTGGATGGAAACGGTCGTGACCCGGAGCTGTCGCGCTCGACCCGGCACGGGGTCGATCTCCACCCGCGGAAAATCGAAGTCCAGCGCCGCTTTGAGCGTGTGCTCCGCATAGCTCGATCTGGACTTCGTCGACTGGTTGACGCGCTTCGCCACCTCGGCGCTCAGGCCAAACGACGCGGCGTTGACGAAGAGGCGGTTGGCACCG
>JAJCXL010000285.1 GCA_029263435.1 Acidobacteriota bacterium
GTTGACGACATCGGTCCACCCGTTCGTCATCGCCCCTCGACCGAAGGTGGCGGCCAAACTGGCCACCGTGGGGCCGTGTCAGAGCCTGGCCTGATTCTCGTAGGCCGCGATACCCAAGCCGAAGCGAAACTTGCCGAGGAGGTAGTTGATCTCGTTGGTGTCGGTACAGCCGCCGATGAGCGCTACGTTATCGAGCCGGTTGATCGTCCGGCCACGATCGTCTTCGTGGAGGAAGCCCTCGTCGCGCGAATCCTTGATCCGGCGCGCCATCCGCTCGATCGCATCGTCCCAGGAGATCTGTTGCCAATCGGTCGCGCCGGGCGCCCGATAGAGCGGCTCGGTGAGACGACGGTCGTTGACGACGTACTGCTTGAGAGAGATGCCTTTCGAGCACAGCGTTCCCTGGTTGACCGGGCTCGCGGTGTCGCCTTCGATGTGAACGACCGTGGGCTGGACGTTCTTGGCGGCCCCACCCAGCGTGTGGATGACGACACCGCAGCCGACCGCGCAGTACGGACACACGCTCGTGATCTGAGTGGTGCGGGCGATCTTCAGCTCTTTGGCTCGAGCCGCGGCATGGGTGAGGTCGAATCCGAACGCGGTCGTGGCCAGTGCGGTGGCGCTCGCTTGAAAAAACTGTCGCCGCGAAAGGTCCATCGAGAGACTTCGTACCATTAGTGGTCCGTGGCTGTCAAAGCAACAAACGCTTTGCTACACTCGGCCACATGCTCGGACTGTTGCTCGCGGCCGCGCTGGTCGCCCCCACCTCTCCTACCGATCACAAGCTCGCGATGGCGTCCCATCATTTGTGCTCGGGTGTCTTCGTCGTCGGACGCGATCTCGCCCGATCGCCGTCGACCGTAGTCGCAAACGACGTCAGACGGTTCTCGGTTTTCCAGTGGGGCGCGGAGTTCGAGTACGAGGTCGACCGAGACGAGAAGTTCGCACGCGTGTGGGTGGCCGGCGGCCCGTCATGGAAGGCGGTGTATAACGGCGACCAAGGTTGCACCATCTTGCCGCAAGGGATGGACGGCGTGGCGTTCGAGCCTCGTCCCGTCATCTCCGAGCTCCCGGCGGCATCGACTCAAGATTGGCCGACCGGAGACGCCGGAGCCCGCGCCCCGCGAGCCGAGATCGACGACGCGCTCGATTGGGCGATGGCGCAACGAGAGCAATACACCCGCGCGCTCGTCGTCACCCACCGCGGCAAGATCATCGGCGAGCGCTATAGCGAGAGCTTCGGCAAGAACACGCCGCAGATCAGCTGGTCCCAAGGAAAGAGCATCACGGCTGCGCTCATCGGTGTTCTCGCGCATCGAGGCGAGATCGCCGTGGAAGATCGGGCGCCCATCGCCTCTTGGCACGCGGACGGCGACCCTCGGCGAGCCATCCACGTGAAACACCTGTTGAACATGTCGAGCGGCTTGGATTTTCACAACTATGGTTTGGAAGAGCCGCGGTCGTGGACGACGGAGAACGAGCACTTTCGCATCTACCACGACGCCATCAACGTCTTCGACCACGCGATCGACCAACCCCTCGAGCTTCCGCCGGGCTCGAAGTTTCGTTATCGCAACAGCGACCCTTTGACCCTCGGGCGCATCGTCCGGGAGATCGTCGAAGCGCGCGGTGAGGACTACCTCTCATTTCCCAGGCGGGCTCTGTTCGACAAGATCGGCGCACGCGATTTCGTGCTGGAGACCGACGCCTACGGAAACTTCATCTTGACCGGATATGACTATGGCAGCGCCATGGATTGGACCCGCTTCGGCTTGCTGCATCTAGGCGACGGTGTGTGGCAGGGCGAGCGGATCCTCGCGGAAGGCTTCGTCGATTTCATCCGTACCCCCGCTCCCGGCGATCCCACCAACGGCTACGGTGGCTTGTTCTGGCTCAACCGAGGCAAGCGCTGGGACCGAGTGCCCGAAGACGCTTATTGGCCCGCGGGATTCATGGGACAGGTCACGGTCATCATCCCGTCGGAAGAGATGGTCGTCGTTCGCCTCGGACCCAGCCCCGAGGGATTCGACCCCTACATCAATGAGACCATCGGTAGGGTGCTGGAGGCGTTGCGCTGAAACGCTGGGTGGTCTTGTGCCTCGTAAGCTTCGTCGCTTGCGGCGGAGGCGACGTCCCCCGACCGGCGGGCGGCACGTTCTTCTACGTCACGTTCGATGAGCGACACGGCCTCGAAGGCGGCGAGCTGGTACGACTGCTCGACTTCGACATCGGCTCCATCGAAGAGGTCGAGCTGTTCGGCGGTCGCGTGCGCACCAAAGTGGTTCTGTCGGAAGAGGCGCTGTCGAACTTGACCGAAGCGACGACGTTCGCGGTGGATTCCGGCGACACGGGGCTATTCCTCGAAACCTATGTCCTCGACGCGGACGCGAGCCGGCTCGCGCAAGGCGATACCGTTGCCGGCGTCGATTCGAGCCTCGAGCTGGCTGCTCGGCGCGCGGCCGCGGCAGCGAGCGGGTTTCTCGGAGCGGGAGCGAGCGCGGAGTGGTGGGAGAAAGGCGCGGAGCTCGCGAGTGAAATGCGCAAGGAGCTCGACGCGGTCGATTGGAAAAAAGAAGAGCAGTCGCTCAAGGAGCAATGGGCTCGCACCGTCGAGACCCTCGACAAGGCGACGGATGAAGGTATCGAAGAGGCTCGAGCGAGCGTCGCCTCTTTGGTCCGAGCGCTCGAGCGTTCCGGCTATCCGGACGAGGCGAAGAAGCTCCAGAGACGATTCGAGGAGCTTCGAAAAGAAGACGAGAGCCGGTGACCGGCATCTTCGAACGTCTCGCCGCGCTCGGGCTGGAGCTTCCGAGCCCGAGACCGCCGGTCGCGAACTATGTCGGAACCAAGCGCTCGGGGGAGCTCGTGTTCGTCTCGGCCCGGGTGAGCCACGAGCGCGGTGAGCTCGGAAGCGACCTCACCACTGCACAAGGTTATGCCGCTGCCAAGGAGACGATGCTTCATCTGCTCGCCATCATTCGCGAAGACATCGATCTCGATCAGATCGCGTCTATCGACAAGATGAACGGGTTCGTGCGGTCGGCCTCGTCATTCACGGAGCAGCCAAAGGTCATCGATGGGGCGTCCGATCTTCTGGTCGAGGTCTTTGGTGAGCGCGGACGCCACGCGCGCACCGCCACCGGCGTTGCGCAGCTTCCTTATGGAGCGGCAGTCCAGCTCGAGCTCATCCTTCGGGTGAGCCCGGAGTAGGCGAGGTGGTAGCGACGGCGGTCGCCTTGGCCCTCCTGACGGGCTCTCCTCTCGCGGCGAGTCAGTGCGAGAGCGCGCCCGCCTTCCCCGATCCGCCGGCGTCCGTTACTAAGCTCGCGCCGGAGCCCGACTATGAGACCGCGCGGCATATCGAGGGCTACGCAGATGCTTATCTGGGGATCGGCCATCTCGAGGTCGAAGGCGAGGCGCACTATAACGATTGGTATCGATACGTCACGATCCCGTTCTATCGGACGCCGGGCGGCGCGCATGTGGGGTGGCTCCAAGGCGGGTGGGTGCTACGTGACGGAGCCCGCAAGTCTTTGACGCTCGCGGGCACCACCGAGACCGACTACGAGAGGGCCACGTTGATCGTGCTCGAAGAGTCGGACGGTTGGATCCGCCTCCGCTACGACAAGACGACCCCAGAAGATTCAGGGACCGCGTGGACGCATCGATGCGCGCTCTCACTCGGTACTGTGTCCTTGTCGGTACGTCTTTGGAGAGATCTCTTCTCTCGCGAGGGTCACCCACCGCTCTATTTTCGAAAAGACGTGCCTCACGCGCTCCGTGTTGGCCCCGGCATCGACCACGAGCGCTTGACTTGGATCGGAACTAACGACGAAGTCGAGCCTGTCGAGATTCGAGGCAACTGGATGCGCGTGACTCTCTATCAACCGGGCAAGTTCCATACGCTCTGCGGAGGCGCCGAGGAGTGGAACGGTCGCGCGCGCACCGGCTGGATCCAGTGGTGGGACGAGAGCTCCGGGCCGTGGCTCTTTTGGTTCACCCGCGGGTGCTGATGCCGAGTACGATAGTATGGCCGCGGTTACGTAAGACCCGACGGACGTGACACATGGAGCCCGAGCTCGAAGACGGAGAGAAGCAAGAACGGCTGAACAAATATCTGCCCTATTTGTGGATAGCTCCGGTCGCGTTGATCGTCCTCCTGCTCGCATTCGCCTATTTCGGAAGATGAAGCATCGATGACGGCACTCGCGACACAGGTGACGGGCTGGATGTTCATCGCCGCGGCCGCGATGCTATGGCTCGGGTGGACGTTTCTCCCGGTGCGGATCGGAGCGTTCTTTACGCCCGACGATTTCGCCAACGTGTTCGGACGGCTCCGGGTTTGGATCTGGCTCTTTCGGGTCCACTTGTTCGGCTATATCGTGACGATCATGGCATTCGTCGCTCTTGCATCCCTGCTGTCGGAGACACCCGCGCGGGTGATCTTGTGGCCCGCCGTGGCGGTGTGCGCCGCGGGGCTCTTGGTGTCGGTGCTCGCACAAGCGTTCTACTATCACTTCGGTGCGTGGGGAGCTCTCGACATGCACGGAAAGCCCCCCGAAGAGCTCGACGCCTTCGTCGACAAGCTGCAGGTGCCGACCGAGTACGTGACTTGCTTCGTCCGCTTCGGTCGGGTCTTTTTCGGCTTCGGCCAGGTCGCTCTAGCGGCAGGCGTCTTGTATGGCGCCGTGATGCCGTCTTGGCTCGGGGTCGTCGCGATCCTACTCGGGGTGGCGGCCATGGCTCTGACGATGGGTCTCCCCGATAGCCTCGACGCCTATCCTCCGATTTTTCACCTCAACATCCTCTGGCTCGCCGCAACAGGGATCACCATCCTCCGCCTGTGAGCATCCGTCAGCACCGAGGACTCAGCTTAGCCGCTCTCCATGTGTCGTTGCTCGTCGCGAGCGCGGTCGCGACCGCAGCACCGCTTTCGGCCGACGAGCCCGTCCCTCGGCTGGTATTGCTGCTGACGATCGATCAGGGTCGAGGCGATTACCTCGAGCGTTTTAGCCCGGTCTTGAGTGGCGGGCTCGGCCGACTCGCGAAAGAGGGTGTCGTCTTCACGGAGGCCCATCACTTTCACGCGAACACCGTGACCGCGGCGGGACACGCGTCGCTTTCCACCGGCCGACATCCTTCTCATTCCGGGATGATCGGCAACGAGTGGTTCGATCGGGAGAATCGCCGTGAAGCTTACTGTGTGGAGGACCCGGCGCACGCGGTGCTGCGACCGCCTGAGGTCGACGCGCTCTCGGCGGCTGGACGCTCGCCGCGCAACTTGCTCACGGACGGGCTGGCGGATTGGATCAAACAAGAACATGACGGCGCGAAGGTCGTCTCCATCAGCGGCAAAGATCGATCGGCGGTGATCATGGGTGCTCACCGGGCAGACGCGGCCTACTGGTACGACCGGCTGAACGGCCATTGGATCACCAGCCGCTATTACATGGAGCAATACCCGGACTGGGTCACCGACGTTCACGGGGCACGACGGGCGGATGGCTTGTTCGGCACTCTGTGGACACCTGTCGAAGTTTCCGACGCCGTCCTCGACGAGATGGAGGTCCCGCGAGGCGAGTTCGCGCACGCGCTAGGGCCCGGTCGGACCTATCTCGACCGACGCTTCTATACGGGGATCTACGACTCGCCTTTCGTCGAGACCCTCCTGTTCGATTTCGCGCGCCGCGCCGTCGACGAGGAACGCCTCGGCCAGGACGCCGTTCCGGATGTGCTGGCACTCGGTTTCGCGAGCGTCGACACGGTGGGCCATACCTACGGTCCGAACAGCCGCGAGATCGTGGACACGGTGATGCGTCTCGATCGGGAGCTCGGGTCTTTTCTCGACTTCATCGACGAAGTCGTAGGCCTCGACCACGTCGCGATCTCACTGTCCGCCGACCACGGCGTCGCTCCCCTACCCGAGTACCAGCGCGAGGGTAGAGCGTCGGGCACCCGGGCCACCGGGGCCGAGCTCGCTTGCATGCAGCGCGCAGGACTCCGGGTCGAAGAGGTTTTCGGGCGC
>JAJCXL010000286.1 GCA_029263435.1 Acidobacteriota bacterium
ACCGGGCGACATACGGCGATTGGATATGTCAGACGCGTTGAAAACGTCGAGAGCCAACGTCAGTAGCGCCGGCACGATCACGAACGCGTGGCGTGGACGAAGCTCCCGAATCGCGACGAGCCCGAGGGCGACGAGAAAAACGCTACCCGCTCGCCACGCCATCCACACACCCTCATATCCCTCGAGATCGACGAAGAGCACACAGGCGAACGCCCAGAGCGCAAGAACGACGAGCTCCACATCCAGAGAAAGACGCGGACGCTTGCGCCACAACACGAGGATCACGACGACCCCGGCGTCCAGAAACAAGATCGACGGGACTTCGAGAAGCTTCGGAAGCCGGAAAGTGAGCGCGCCTCCCGCGTCGCCGAAAAAGCCCAGGGCGAAGAACCATGAGAGCATCACCAGAGACGTCGTGGTCGCAGCGGCCGCCGTCGGTAGAAAGGGCACCTCGGCCCGGCGAAGCCACAGCACGAAGATAAACCAAGGCCCCGCGAGCATCGCGGTCACGATGCTGGTACCGGCCATGCCGCCCAGAAGAACTCCGACGACGAGCGCGCTCTTGACGCTCGAAGGCTCGCCGCGCGCGAGCATCCAGATCAAGATGAGAAGGAGGCTATAGCTGAACAGGTGCTGCGGCGTGTAGAGAAGCGAGCGATGGAGCCCGTCGAGAGACACCAGCTCGAACACCCACCGCGCCAGGGCATCTTCGTTCACGTCAGTCCACGGTTCGCTCCTTACCGCGGCGACCACGCCTTCGTAGCTCACCGCACCGAGCATGACGCATGAGCCCGCGAACGCACGAAAGGGTGATAGCGATAGCCGCCGCGCGGTGACGTAGAGCAAGCCGGAGAACAACGCTCCGCTCGCGACGTAAGTCAGAATGAGGGCGTGTTGGTTCGTGGACCACGATCCGAAGCTCGCCGGAAAGGTGAAGAACAGCCAGTAGTAGCCGAGCGCGCCGCCGCGATAAAAAGGGTTCTCGAGCGGATAGGTGCCTTTTTGAAGCTCGGCCGTCACCGACAGATGCGTCATGAGGTCTGCGCTGAAATAGGCGCGATAGGACGCGCCTTCCGCGACGGCGGCTCCAATATTCGAGAACGGAACCGAGACCACCGCCAGCGCGATCCCAACGGAGCCGACGAGAAAACCCAGGCCTAGATCTTCGTCGGATGAAGCACTGTCGGCAAAACGCCGAGACGCCGCCGTCGCGATCGCGCCCAGGGCAACGGATGCGAGCAAGACCGTCAGCGACGAGGCCAGCTCGAAACGATAGAGCACGCTGGCTGCAAGAGAGCTTCCCAAGAACCCGAGCGCGCCGCCCACGAGCCACGCTTCCAGGCCTCGCGTCCAGCGCTTCGCGAAGGGTACTCCGGGGTACGAGAAAACGACGAGCGCGCCGAGGAGAAGTGCGGTTTGAAGCGTGGCCGCCTACTTGGGACCTATTTGTTCGCGCGGATCATGATGTGCCACCCCAGAGGTCTTCGAATGGCGTCGGGAAGGATCTCGAAAAACGGCACGAGCAAGTAGTTGTTGAGCTTGCCGAAAAGATTGTCGAACTTCAGAGTGCGTTTGGGGAATCGATCGACATGAATGCTCACGTCGCTGTACTTTCGGAACATTGCGCGGCATTCGCGAGTCGAGTACTTTCGGATGATCGGAGCGTCCTTGTCAGCGTGCTCGATATTGGTGCCCGAGATCCAGGCCACGAAAGCGAGCCAGGAATTCCGGTTGTAGAGCATGATGATCGCCTCGCCACCCGGCTTGAGAACCCGGTGCACTTCCCCAATCGATTTCTCGGTGTCCACGGTGTGATGTAACACCCCGTGGGAGTAGACGACGTCGAACGTTCCATCCGGAAAGTCGAGCGCCTCGGCATTCCCCTGACGGATGTCTCCGCTGAAGCCCTCTCGAGCGAGATTCTTGGTCGCGAGCTCGACCGCATTCTCAGTGAGATCGCGCGCGGAGACGTCTGCGCCGGCTCGAGCGAATTGCATCAGGTCATGGCCGACGCCGCATCCGATCTCGAGCACTTTCTTGCCCGCGTAGCGATCGAAGCCGACGTAGTCCCGAAGGTAGTCGATCTTGTCGTAGCGGTAGCGTTCGAGCGCGGCGAAAAACTCGTCCGAGCCCCGAGGAAACTCCGTGACTTCGATATCGTTGACGTACTCGTTCCAGTAGGAACGGACGTCTTCCAGTGTATGCGCCATCGCCATGCCAGCAGGGAATGTAGCAAGCGAGGGGGCGAGAATCAAGAAAAGGCGCGAAAGGCGGGGTTCCGACTCGTTTTAACGACTCGAAGGAACGGACTATACTCTCCGCATGCCCCCAGCCCCTCTCGATCCCACAAGGGACCTCTTCGCCCAACAGGTGCGCGACGGACTCGGAAGCACTCCTAAATTCCTCGAGCCGGTCTACTTTTACGACAAGCTCGGCTCCGAACTATTCGAGGAGATCACCCGTCAGCCGGAATACTACGTGACCCGTACCGAGGCCGAGCTACTGAAGCGCTCCGCGCCCGATCTCGCGGAGGCGGTCGGCAAGAACATCAACCTCGTCGAGCTTGGAAGCGGCAGCTCCGCCAAAACCACGATCGTCCTCGAGAGCTTTCTCGAGACGCGCGACGAGCTCCACTATCTGCCGATCGACGTGTCGAGAACGATGGTAACGAAGACGGCGGATTGGCTCGACCACCGCTATCCCGAACTGAGCGTCACGCCGATCGTGTCGGAATACGAGCCCGGCCTCGAACGTGCGAGCATCCTCGTCGCAGAGGATACCGAAACGCCCGACCGCGTCCTGGTCATGTTTCTCGGCTCCTCTATAGGGAACATGGAGCCCAAAGCGGCGCGCCAGTTCGTCCACGGGCTACGAGGGCATCTCACTTCGGGTGATGCGCTGCTGATCGGATTCGATCTCCAGAAAGACGAAGCGGTGCTCCACGCCGCCTATAACGATGCCGCCGGGGTCACCGAGCGCTTCAACCTGAACATCCTCACGAGAATCAACCGCGAGCTCGGTGGAGAGTTCGATCTCGAGCGATTCGAACATCATGCTTTTTACAATCGCGACCAAGGCCGGATCGAGATGCACCTACGCTCCCAGACCGCCCAAGACGTCCGGGTGGCAGCCTGCGACACCACGTTTCACTTCGCAGCCGGAGAAACGATCCACACCGAGAGCTCCTATAAATACGTTCCCGAATGGATCGAGGCGCTGGCCTCCGATACCGGGTTCCGCGTCCAAGAACGATTCACGGACGATAACGAGTGGTTCTCGCTCGCGTTGTTCGCCCCGGTCTGAGTTTTCTATGATGTTCCCCGCATGACGGAGCATCGGGGACCGCTTGCCATCATCGCGCTTTTGGGCGTGGTGCTGGCGGGTTTCGCCGCCACCGTGGACTACCCGCGAGCCGCGGGAGCGTTTTGGAGCGACGCCGCCACTTACTACACGATGGCGCACAGTATCGCTTTCGACGGCGACATCCAGTTCGAGCGGGCCGATGTCGAGCGCGTGTTCCAGGAGTTCGAGCACGGACCGTCAGGCATTTTTCTCAAGAGAGGCCGTGAGATCGATTTGAGTCTCACGAGCGGGGTGCCGTTTCTCGTCAGTGTCGGCCCGCTGACGAACCGGCTTTATTTCGGCAAGGCCTTCATCTACTCGCTGGCAGCCGCACCTTTCGTCCGTGTGTTCGGCACGAACGGGATGCTCGTGCTCCATGCGGTGCTCTTCGTTCTCGTGCTCCTCGGTGGCTACTTCTTTGCGGCGGCGTCGAACTCGAGACCCGTCGCGTTGGGCTACACGTTGACGTTTTTCTTCGCATCGGTGGTCCCGGCCTACTTCGTATGGCTAACGCCGGAGCTGTTCAACTTGAGCCTCGTTTTTCTGGGAGCGTTCTTCTGGCTCTACAAAGAGCGCGCGGCCAGCCCGCCGTGGTTTCTCCGAGGCCTGACCTCTGACGTCATCGCGGCCTCGATCTGGGGCACGGTTACGTATTCGAAGCCGAACAACGTGCTCCTCATCCTCCCGGTGCTCGTTCTGTTCGCCTGGCGGCGGCAGTGGCTTCGCGGCCTGAAAGTCGGGTTGGTGTTCTCGATTTTTCTGTGCGGCCTGTTCTTCGCCAACCTTCTCATCACCGGCGATATGAACTACCAAGGCGGTGAGCGCAAGACGTTCAGCGGAACCTATCCTTATCAGCGCGGCGATCTAGACTTCGACAATGCGGGGCTGTCGATGCGCACGGATGCGATCTATTCGCACCAGCCGTGGGACATCATTTTTCACGACCTCTACTTGTTCTACATCGGTCGGTTCTCCGGCATGGCGGTGTATTTCTTTCCAGCCGCCGCGGCCCTGCTCTTGTTCTTGCTCGGCAGGGATAAAAGGCTCTACCAGTGGCTCGTCCTGGCGGTGGCCACCGGGGGCGGGCTGCTTCTCGTCGTGTGGAGCCCGACGAACTATTTCGGCGGCGGCGGTACTTTGGGCAACCGCTACTTCATGACGCTGTTCCCGCTCTACTTTTTTCTCATCGGCACGTTGAGCCGGCCGCTCGCGATGATGGGCGCGTCTTGGGCTGCGGCCTCCGTGTTCGTGACCGCCATCCTCGTCGCTCCCTTCGAAGCGGGCCGGCGCCCCGGCGAGCACGCCACGGTGGGCGCGTTCAAGTGGCTCCCTCCCGAGCTATCCATGATCAACCATCTGCCGACGAACAGCGACCCGCGCAAGTTCCGTCAGCGTTTCGACGAAGGCTTTCTCGGCTACTTCCTCGACAACAACACCTGGTTCAGGGAGCGCCGCAGCCCCGGTGGGCTGGGGTTTCACGTGAGGGGCGATAGCGTCGCGGAGTTGGTGGTACGCACCCGATTCGAGCTCGACGGTCTCACCGTCAGAGTGACGAACGTTGCGGCGCGCGAGAACCGGGTGCGTGTCTGTGTTCCCTCCGGGTGTGAGTCCCGGGACGTCGCGCCGGGCGAGAAGCTCATCTTCGAGCTGCCCGCGGGGGATCCGTTTCCTTACGAGGATTTCGGACATCGAACGTTTTGCTATCGAGTCACCGTGGGCACCAGCACCGGAACCATCCCCAAGCTCGAGAGCCGGGCCAACACCGACTCTCGCTACCTTGGCGCGTTCGTCCACATCGAGCCCAACCCCTATCCCGGTATTTGACCCACGCCGACGCGACCGGCGTGTGATAAGACTTGTGACGTGAGATATCAACGTTTATGGGCAGTCTCGGGACTGCTGCTGTCGGTTTCGGTCTCGAGCGCGGGAGCCGAGCCCCCCCGCGTTCACCTCTTGGCCACCGGAGGCACGATCTCCGGCGGAAGCAGCGGCTCGTTGCAAGCGGACGATCTCTCGGAGCTCATCCCGGGGATAGACGAGGTCGCGACGTTGTCCACCGAGGACTACGTGACCATCGGGAGCTCGCGGATGACGCCGAAGATTCAGTTCGGTCTCGCGCGCCGAGTGAAAGAGTTGTTCGACGAGCGCCCCGAGCTCTCCGGGATCGTGATTACCCATGGGACGGACTCTCTGGAAGAGACGGCCTTTCTGCTCGATCTTCTGTTGCGCGACGAACGCCCGGTGGTCTTCGCTGCGGCGCAGCGCCCGCCCCGCCGCAAAGACACGGACGGGCCGAGAAATCTGCTAAACGCGGTGCGGGTCGCTTCGAGTCAGGGGATGAGGGGCTTGGGTGTCCTCGTGACTCTGAACGACGAGGTCCATGCAGCCCGCGACGTACGAAAGACCCACTCGATCGCGGTGGAGGCCTTTCGGTCGCCAGGCTCGGGCCCGATCGGATATGTCGACGAGGGTGAGGTGTTCTTGCTCCACAAGCCCGCCAGACGCGTCTATATCGACACCCCAAGGCTCGAAGCCAAGGTCTCGCTGATCCAGCTCTTCGCCGGAAGCGACGGCAGTCAAATCCGAGCGGCGGTCGACTCCGGCCAACAAGGTATCGTCGTGGAAGTCTTCGGCCGGGGTAACGTGCCTCCACCGGTGCGAGACGCCGTCCGCGCGGCGCTGTCGAAAGAGCTGACCATCGTGTACACGACCCGAACGGGCGGGGGGCGCGTGGAGCTCAGCGACGACACCGAGCGGCTGGGGGTGATCTCGGGAGAAGATCTGGACGGGCTCAAAGCTCGCCTCGTGCTCGTCGCCGCGCTTGGCAAGACGCACGATCGAGACACCATCCGTGGGTACTATCGGAAGCTAGCCGGCGTGCTCGACTGAGAACATGCTCCGTCGATACGGTTTCGCGCTCTTCGTCTGCGGGATCTTGGCCGCGAGCTGCGCGGAGCCGCGAAGGGTCGACCTCCTTCTCGAGGGAGGCACGGTGTTCGACGGCACCGGGTCCGAGCCCGCTTCCGCGGACATCGCGATAACGGGCGATCGGGTCGTCTTCGTCGGTGACGCCTCGAGCGAGGGCATCGACGCCGAGACCGTAATCGACGTGTCGGGGTTGATGGTCACGCCGGGGCTCATCGACATGCACTCGCACGCGGAGATCGACGAAGACTATGGCAGGGACGCAGCTCCGTTTCTATTCCAAGGCATCACGACCGTCCTCATCGGCGCCGACGGGGGAGGATCACCACGGATCGAAGAGTGGCTGGCGGAGCTCGACGAGGACGGCATCGGCGTCAACGCCGCCGTCTATGTAGGCCACGGCGCTGTCCGCCGCGAGGTCATCGGAATGGAAGACCGCGCGCCCACCGCCACCGAGCTCGACGACATGCGAGCGTTGGTGCGACAAGCGATGGAGGAGGGAGCGCTCGGGCTCTCGAGTGGCCTGTTCTACACGCCCGGTTTCTTTGCGGAGACCGGCGAGGTCATCGAGCTAGCGAAGATTGCCGCTGAGTATGACGGGATCTACGACACCCACGATCGCGACCTCGGAGCGAGCTATCAGGGGATAGGCTACCTGGCATCGACCCTCGAAGGCATCGAGATCGGCGAAGCTTCGGGCGCTCGGGTCATCTTCAGCCACTTCAACGCGCAAGGGGCGAAGAACTACGGGCGCGCACCTGAAGGCGCCAAGCTCATCGAGGACGCTAGAGCCAGAGGCGTCGAAGTCGCCGCGGCGCAGCACGTTTACACGGCGACGCAGTCGAGCTTGGCCGCTTATTCGATCCCCCGCTGGGCATCGGCGGGTGGCCACGACGCGCTGCTTTCGCGCTTCGAAGACGCCGGCACTCTCGAGCGCCTCGATGTCGAGACCATGGAGATGCTCGCCATCCGCGGCGGAGCACAAAAAATCCTCATCGTCGACCCGCGACCCGAGCTCAACGGAAGGACGCTCGAGAGCGTGGCCGAAGGGTGGGGACTCGCCGTCCCCGAGACGGTGCGAAGAATCCTCCGGGACGGAAACGCCTCCGTCATGAACCTGGACCTCTACGACGTCGAGAACACGCGCTTTCTCGCGACGAAGGAATGGATGATGACTTGCACCGACGGTCGGGACCCGCGACCGGACCAGGACATCTCCCATCCACGGGTCTACGGTGCGTTCACCAAGAAGCTGCGACAGTTCGTCCTCGATGAGAACCTCATCACCATGCCTTTCGCGATCCGAAGCATGACCGGCCTCGCATCGGATTTTCTGCGGATGGGGGAGCGCGGCTATCTTCGGGAAGGTGCCGTCGCCGACATCGCGGTTTTCGATCGCGACCGGATCAGGGACTTGGCCACCTACGAGGAGCCCAAGCAGTTCTCGGAAGGCACCGTCCACGTCCTCGTGAACGGCAAGCTCGCCCTCCGCGACGGCGCGTTGACGGGCGAGCGGCGCGGCCGCACCCTGAAGCGTCCCTAGGCGCGTGACGATCCATGAAAATCCTCATATGAGCTGAGGACGAGAGTCCTGCCGCCGTGGTTCGAGAACGTGCGCAAACGGCAGGTGAAATCACCCAAGATCTACTTGCGCGACTCCGGTATCCTGCATGCCCTACTGCAGATCGGGTCTCATTCTCAGCTGACCTCGCACCCGAAGCTCGGAGCTTCCTGGGAGGGTTTCGCGCTCGAACAGGTGGTGAGCCTGCTGGAAGCGAGAGAGGCGTATTTCTGG
>JAJCXL010000287.1 GCA_029263435.1 Acidobacteriota bacterium
CGCGAACTTCACTTATATGCGTCACTCGATCATGCCGATGGTGTGGACGTTGCCGCCGCTATTCCTCCTCATCGCCCAGCTTCAGTTTCACTACGGCTACGAAGGCCTACACGTGGACGAGACGGTGCTGCTAAAGGTCACCCTCGCAGACGGCGCTTGTAGTGAAGGTACGAAGCCTTCCGTCGACGTGAGGGTGCCGGAAGGCTTGAAGCTCGAGACACCGTCGGTCTGGATCCCGACCCTCGGTGAAATGGCTTGGAGGCTCACCGCCGAAGCTCCCGGAGATTATGAGCTCGAGATTCGAGGGCCCTCGGAGACCACGACGAAGACCGTCATCGCCTCCGAGGGGAACGTTCGGCGATCACCGTCTCGCATCCGAGGTTTCTGGAACGAGCTGCTCTACCCCGCCGAAGCTCCCCTCCCCGCGGGAGAGTTCGAATCGATCACGGTGACTTATCCCGAGACCGAGGTCGACGTCTTCGGCTTCGATCTCCACTGGCTCATCTTGTTCTTCATCCTCTCGATGGTAGTAGCTTTCGCGCTTCGCGGTCCCTTCGGCGTCACGATCTAGAGATCCCCTGTCCCCGGGGAAGATGGTCGCACCTGCTTTCGTCGTGCGCGTCGACGTCAATCCGTCAGCGCCCGGCGAAAAAAGCCTGGGCTTGCTCGGTAAGCTCGGTGCGGTGAGCGTTTTGCAAAATGATGCGGAACTGGCTCGCTGCGGCGTCACGCTCGCCGGCCTTGACGTATAACGCGGCGAGCAGTGCGCGGGCGCGCAACACGTACTCCCAGTCGTCTTGCCCGGCTGAACGTGCGATCGCCGACTCGAGCACCGCGACCGCATCTCCATCCTTGCCGGCTCGTGAGAGCGCGCGAGCGTATTGAAACGAGAACACGATGCTGGAGGAGGACGCGGCGGCTTCGGCGACGAGCGCACCCGCTCGCTCGGCTCCATTCGGCCCGTCCTCCATGGCGTCACGCGCGGCATCGAGCTTCGCCCACGCGGCTTGGAGGTCGTCCGACCACACTTCGAGAGCGGGGGAAGGCTCGAAGACGACCACCCTACGCCCCGGCGAACGCTCGGATGACAGCGTCGCTCGGTGCGAGCCGAGCTTCACGACGCCGTCCTGAGTCTCGAGCCAAGGGTCCACCAGCCCCAGAGAGTCCGGAAGTCCGAGGAACCCTTCGAGTCGGTAGTGCATCGGAATCACCAACGGGTCGCCGGTCGCCTCGCGCGCCGCCGCGATCTCATGAGGCTTCAGAATATGGTCGTCTCCATCCGCGGGAAGCATGAGAACGTCGACCCGGCCGATGCCCCGAGCCTGGGCCTCGCTCAACGGACCGTTATCTCCGAGATGCGCGATCCGTAGGCCTCCGGTCTCGATCACCCATATCGTGTTCTTTCGCTCGAAGTCCTTGCCGTAAGGATCGGCGTGGCGTCCTTCGAAGCCCGTGATGGAGAAGTCCCCTACCTGATAGCGGCCGGGCTCACGAAAGACCGGCACCGAGTCTCCCCAGTAGTACGACGCGTCGTGGTCATAGTGTGGGTGGCTTACCAGCACGACGTCTCCCGCTACCTCAGGATAGGCGTAGCCGAGCCAACGGTTCGAGTTGAACGGATCGATGACGACGCGTTGTCCGCTCGGGGATTCGATGACGAAAGACGCGTGCCCCACATACTCGACGCCAACATCCGCCGACGCCCACGCCGCTTGCAGCACGAGGCCGAAAATCAGGGCGGGACGAGCGAGGCGACGCATCGCCGGAGATTAACACATTGGAGGCGCCCTCTCGGTGGACGGCGCGACGTCTCCTGACCTATCATTACGCTTTTCCGTGTAGTCGCAATGAACCTATGACCGAACCCGAAGCGGCGCCTAGTCGCCCGGATATTCAAGTCTCGGTGCGCCAGGTTTTCGGCCTCGATTCCGACCTCAGCGTGCCTGCCTTCTCCCAAAGGACGGGGCTGGTTCCCGAAGTCGACGAGAGCTACTCCTTCGACCCGGAAGCCACCCGCGCGATCCTGGCAGGCTTCGCCTATAACCGCCGGGTCCTCATTCAGGGCTTTCACGGCACCGGCAAGTCCACCCATATCGAGCAAGTCGCGGCCAGGCTGAACTGGCCTTGCGTTCGCATCAACCTGGACAGTCATATCAGCCGCATCGATCTCATTGGACGCGACGCCATCGTGATCAAAGACGGCCGCCAGGTGACCGAGTTCCGCCAAGGGATGCTTCCGAAGGCGCTGCAATCTCCCACCGCTCTCGTCTTCGACGAATACGACGCCGGTCGGCCGGACGTGATGTTCGTGATCCAGCGAGTGTTGGAGGTGCGCGGCAAGCTCACCCTGCTCGACGAGAACAAAGTGATCTGGCCTCATCCCGCGTTCAGGCTCTTCGCTACCTCCAACACGGTCGGACTCGGAGACACCACCGGGCTATATCCCGGCACATTGCAGCTCAATCAAGGACAGCTCGACCGGTGGAACATCGTCGTCAGCTTGAACTACATCAAGCCCGCCGTTGAAGCCCAGATCGTCACCGCCAAGGTGCCGGTCTACGATGACGACGATGGAAGAAAGATCGTCAACCAGATGGTCTCGCTCGCGAGCTTGACTAGGGAAGGATTCGCCGCGGGTGACCTGTCTACCGTCATGTCGCCCCGCACCGTCATCACTTGGGCGGAGAACACGGTCATCTTCAACGACGACCTCGCCTTTGCGTTTCGAGTGACTTTTCTGAACAAGTGTGAGGAATCAGAGCGTCCTATCGTCTCCGAGTACTATCAGCGCGTATTCGGTACCGAGCTCTCCGACCACGCTTCCTTCGTTGGACGAAACGGCGGCTAGGGACGTGCCGGTGAGGAAGAGCTCGCCTCCCCGCGCTCGCCATGCCGAGTGATTCCTTCCGGCGGGCCGTCGACGCGGCCGCTCGCGCACTGTCGGGTGAGCCGAGCCTCAAGCTGCATCTCCCGGAGCGAAATCCGGCGGACGCCGCCGCGGTCGCACTGACCCGAAGCTCCGCGGACACGACCGCCCTCAAGCGGCGCTATCACGATCCCGCCTTACACGCCCGCCTCGCCCCGGACACCGAGCCGGCGCAATCGATCTTGGCCCAAGTAGAGCTCACCCGGGTGGAAGCCATTGGCGGGCTCACCCACGACGGCGTCCGGTGCAATCTGGACCTCGGCTTGAGGCTCCGCTACCGGTCTTTGGATCTCGAGGGAATTCGAGAGCGCGACGAAGCTCCCATCGCGGAGGTCGTGAGGCTCGTCGTCAGAGAGTGGCTCACGGGCGCTCCGCCGCCGGAACAGGCGCTTGCGATGGTCGAGCTGTGGCGCTCTTGGTTCGACGAGCACGCCCGAGACGATCTTCTCGCGATGACCCACGCGGTCACGGACCAAGAAACGTTCACGAAACACGCGCTCGCCATCATCTCCAAGTTGCCGCCTTCGAAAGCCGAGGAGCCATTGTTTCCCGAAGAGCGACAGGACCAACCTTCACGGCAACGACCTCGTGAGAAAGACAACCCGCTCGAGATCCAAGCTCACGAGAACGAGCCCAAGAGACGGTGGGAGCGGCGCCGCCGCCCGAGCGCTCCGGAAGTTCGCGCGTTGGAAGAGCAAAGCGCCCGCTACACCGTTTTCACTCGTGAGTTCGACGATGTCGTCGACGCCCAGCAGCTCGCCGGCCCGGATGACCTGCTGCGCCTCCGGCGCAAGCTCGATGTGCTGCTCCAGAAACTGGGCGGCGGAATGACGCAACAAGCACACCGGTTGCAGCGTCAACTTCTCGCGCGTCAGAACCGATGGTGGTCGTTCGACCACGAAGACGGGCTGCTCGACTCCGGCAAGCTCGCCCGCGTCGTCGCGACACCGCTTCGCGCGCTCTCGTTCAAACGCGAGCGGCAGACCGACTTCCCCGACACCGTCGTCACTCTGCTGGTGGACAACTCGGGCTCGATGCGGGGAGTTCCCATCACGACCGCCGCGCTGTGCTCGGACTTGCTCGCCCGCACTCTCGAGCGGTGTGGGGTCAAAGTCGAGATCCTCGGATTCACGACGAAGGCCTGGAAAGGTGGGGAGTCACGAAAAAAATGGGTCGCCGCCGGCCGCCCGGCGCAACCGGGGCGACTCAACGACGTCCGCCACATCGTCTATAAGCCGGCCGATGCGCCTTTTCGGCGCGCCCGCCGATTCCTCGGCGTCATGCTCCATCCCGATCTTCTGAGAGAGAACATCGACGGAGAAGCCATCTTGTGGGCGCACTCGCGGCTCGTCGCGAGGCGCGAGACTCGACGCATCTTGATGGTGATCTCGGATGGCGCGCCGGTAGATGACAGCACCATCTCCTCGAACGACCGGTCGTTTCTCGACACACACTTGAGAGCGGTCATCGCCGCGATCGAGGCTTACTCACCCGTCGAGCTCACTGCAATCGGGATCGGGCACGACGTGACGCGCTATTATCGGCGGTCGATTACGATCGCGGGCGCGGATGAGCTCGGAGCAGCGATGGTAGAGCAGCTCGAAAAGCTGTTCTTGCGTCGCCATTGAACGCCGCACCTTGTAGTCCTTTCGCCCAGGACCAAAAGACACCGTCGCAGATCCGGCTCAGTCCGAATAGACTGGCGGTCGTGAGCTTTCGGGATCAAGAGTTCGCCCCGACGCCGGGAACGAAGTTGTGTCGATTGGAGGACATCCCCATCGGTCGAGGCAAGGAGATCGTCCTCGGAGAATCGAGCGGCCGGTGGCCGTTTCGTATGTTCGTCGTAAGAAGCGAAGAATCGGTCTGGGGCTACGCCAACGCTTGCCCTCATCTCCATATCCCTCTGGACCTCTCGCCGGATCGCTTCGTGAGTGCGGATGGCGCTTTCATCCAATGCGCGAATCATGGGGCGCTGTTTCAGCTCGACGACGGCTACTGCGTCTCCGGTCCATGCGGGGGTGAATCCTTGACCCAGATTCCGGTCGATGTGAAAGACGGCGCCATCGTCGCGAAATGACGTCTCTCAGGCGACAGCTCGGGCTAGCGGCAGTCATGGCAGTCGTCATGGGCAACATGCTCGGCTCCGGGATCTTCTTTACTCCCGGCGAGCTCGCACGCGTCGCGGACCACCCCTGGCAGGTCTACTTCATGTGGACTCTCTGCGGACTCATCGTATTGTGCGGCGCACTCACGCTCGGCGAGCTCTCAACCCTATTCCCTCGCGCGGGATCGACGTATCACATCATCAACGAAGCCTTCGGCCCGCTCGCTGGATTCGTGAAGGTGTGGATGGAAGCCTGGGTCAGCGCCCCGGGCTCGATCGCCGGGGTCGCCATCGTTTTCGGCGAGTTCATCGTTCAGTTCTCAGGGGGAGGAGACCGGGCGGGAAGCGCGAGCCTATGGGGTGTGATCGCGATCGCAGCTTTCGCCGGCATCAACCTCCTCGGGGTTCAGTGGGGTGGGCGAGCGCAGGTCGTCCTGACCGCGATCAAAGTGACCGGCAT
>JAJCXL010000288.1 GCA_029263435.1 Acidobacteriota bacterium
CGTAACGCTGGCATCGCGGTAGAACCGGTCCCGAACATAATCCCTGACGAGCACTGCTCTCGTCCGCGCGATGAGAAATTGCTCGTCACGCTCTCCCGTATCCGAATAACCTTCCACCACGAGGGGGCTGTTCGGCGGATAGCGAAGAATGCGGCGAGCCGAAGCGTTGAGCGCCGACTTCCCGGCTGCGCTGAGGACCTCGTCGCCCGTTTTGTTCTTCACGAACAGCTCTTCCGCCGAATGCCAGATGCGGAGGTCGCGATGATGTTTCTTCCGGGGACCGCCCTCGAGGTACTCCTCCGCCGTCATGGAATCGAGGTCGAAAAAACCACGGTCGAGGAACATCCCCCGGAACAAGAAGCCGCGCTTCAAAGACTCCATGCTCTCGGCGACGTCCCCCATCGCTTCTCGGGCGGAAGACATCGTGCTGCGAACATCGGTCATCAACCCCGGCGCAAGGCCCCCGTCCTCGCCTCCTAAGTTGCCGAGCATGGACTTTGCCTCTTCACTCATGACCTTGACGTTCTCGGTGGTCTCCGCCGCGTCGTGCGAGATCCGCTGAACTTGAGCGACGATATCGCTCGTTTTCACGAAGAGGGTGTCGTCGTTGATGAGCTTGCCGAGCGAGCCTTTGCCTCCACGGACATCGCTCACGATGCCCTCGACATTCGCGCTGATCGCGACAGCGCTCTGCCCCACCTTCTCCACATTCTCGCCGACGTCGTTCAAGATAACACCCGCGTCGTCGATGGTATCGCCGAGACTCGAGAGTGCCGACTCCACGTCCACCCTCACGACTTGGATGGTCTCATCGAGAAGCCCGAACGTATCGCTCGCTTTTTGCATCAGCTCTTGGAGCTGAAACGGCTCCTTGCCTTGGATGAGGCCGCCGTCTTCGATCCTCGCTGCCGATTCACTTCCCGTCCCTATCTGGAGAATCTTGTTACCTACCAGACCGTCCGTCTGAATCGAGGCGACGGAGTCGGTACGGATCAAGGGATGGAGATCTTCCACGACACGCAAGCGCAACCTGAACTTCTCGCTCGGCGAGCGCGGAAAAATAATCTCTACGACCTCACCCGCATCGATACCCGCCACCCGAACCGGAGCCCCGTTGGCGACGCCGTCGAGCTGGGCGAACTCGGTCTGGAGCTCGAAGCTGTCGTCGAATAGCCGACGCCGGTCGCCGATCATGAACAGCGCGAGGCCAAAGAGAATGAACCCCACGAACACGAATGCGCCTACTGCTGATAATTTCGTTCTTCCCATCTCAACCACCCGTCTTGGAATTCATGAATTCGCGCACCATCGGGTGCTCACTCTGCTCCAGCTCCGCCGCCGTACCCTCCGCGAGGATTTTGCCGTCGTGAAGGACCGCGAGCCGGTCACCGATCCGGCGCGCACTGGGGATGTTGTGCGTGACGACGACCATGGTCGTACCCGCTTCGGATTTGAGCTCTAAGAGGAGCTCGTCAATCTCCGTCGACGTGATGGGGTCCAATCCGGCGGAGGGCTCGTCGACGAGCAGCACCTCCGGCTCGAGCGCGAGGGCGCGCGCGAGACCGGCCCTTTTCTTCATGCCCCCGGAAAGCTCCGCCGGCATCTTGCCCTCGTTACCGGCTAGGCCGACCTGGCTCAAACGCTTATCGACGACTTCTCGGGTCTCCGTGGCTGAAAGCTTTCGGTGTCGCTCGAGCGGGAAGGCAATGTTTTGTCCGAGGGTCAGCGAATCGAACAGCGCTGCCTGCTGGAAGAGAAACCCGATCTTCTGCCGCGTGTGGGATAGCTGAGTCGGAGAAAGCTCGGGTATGTTCTCGTCATCCACCAGGACCCGACCCGCATCGGGAGCGAGCAAGCCCGCGAGGAGCTTCAACGTGACGCTTTTTCCCATCCCACTTCGTCCCAGAAGACAAAATGCGCTGGCGCGCGGAACTTCGAAAGACACCTTGTCAAGAATCGTCTGCGTCCCAAACGCTTTATCGACCTCGGAGAAGCGGATGTGCACGTCAGGTGAAGACGTCATTGCATCTCCGGAAACAGAAAAAAGATGACCCGTACGAGGACGACGTTCACGACGATGAGCGAGATGCTCGAGAACACGACGCTCTGCGTGGAAGCACGACCGACCCCGGCGGAGCCCCCTGACGCCGTGTATCCGATGAACGAACCGATAGTGCCGATGATGAAACCGAACACCGTCGTCTTGAGCGTCGACGTGATGAAGTCCGCGAAGCCTACCCCGGAGAACGCTTGCTGAAAGTAGAGCTCGAACGACATGTTCGAGATAGCCGTCTCCACGACGAATCCCCCCAAGATTCCGGTGAAATCCATCACCGTCGTCAGGATCGGAAGAGCGATCATGCAAGCCAAGATTCGGCTGACCGCGAGAAACTTGAAAGAGTCGACGGCCAGCGTTTCGAGCGCGTCGATTTGCTCCGTCACCCGCATCGCCCCGAGCTCCGCCCCAATCGACGCCCCCACGCGGCCAGCGACCAAAAGCCCTGTCACGAGCGGCCCGGTCTCTCGGATCATGGCGATCGCAAGCGCGGCGGGAATCAAAGCCTCGGCACCGAATCGCTCCAGAGAGGCGCGCGTGTGCATCGACATGACTGCGCCGACGGAAAGCCCTGCCGCAGTAATCAAAGGAAGCGACGCGTAGCCAATCTCCGCGATTTGACGGATCGTCTCTCGCACCTCGAAGGGGCGTCGAGCGAGCGATCCGACTGCTCTCGCCGCGAAGACGACGAGCTCGCCGAAGCGTTGAAGGAAGTCGATGAGTTTTTGCAAAATGGTTCCCTAAAGGCTGCGCATCCGAATTCGTCGAGCAGAATAGGATCTGGCCAGGACTCTCGCTATCCAGTGAAACCCCTAGGAAACCGCGGGCAAAGGGGTACCACCTTAGACCAGAGGGCCCGACCTTAGAGACGATTACGGCGTTTGCCGTATAGGAACCCCTTACGGCGCGGGCCATGATGCGCCATGCTTCGCGGACGCATCCTCACTTGTTACCTCCTCCTGGCCGGATTTTCGAGCTCCGCAAGCGCGGGAGACAGCCCGTTCGACCAGGTTTCTTTACTTTTTGGAGGCATGCGGCCGGGCTCGGGAGTCAGCACTGGGCTCGAGTATCGCAACGGCCACTTCAAGAATTCGATCGCGGATCTTCGCATCGAGAGCAGGGTCTCGATACGGCTCTATCAACGCCACGAGATCGAGGTGATCTTTCCGCACGTGGGCGATCCGCGCGTCTTCGTCGAGCTCATGACGTCTTATCGCAGCCACACTCAGATCGACTATTTCGGACGCGGTCAGGATTCCGACGAAGCCGATCACGCCAACTTCCGACTCGAGGGGCTCACCAGTTTCGCGACGGCCGGCTTCAGACCCCAACGAGATCTCCAGTTCGGCGGACGTGCCGGCTACATCCAGTCCGTCCTCAAGAGCGGGACCGATAGCGGACTACCTTCCGTAGAAGAACGATTCGACCCCTCCGAGCTTCCCGGCCTCGAAGACTCTCCGGACTTCTTCACCGTGGGCGGCTTCGTCCGGCTCGATCGACGAGACGACAAGATCGAGCCTCGAGGCGGAGGGCTCGTCGAGCTTCAAACCGTGCGATATCTCGACCTCGGTCGCGGCGAGTACGGATTCGACGAGTTGGACTTCGAAGCACAATATTTCGTACCGCTCGACCCTCGCACCAACCTCGGCTTCCGGGTCCGCACGGTCTTTACACGTCCCTTCGACGGACACGAAGTACCGTTTTTCCTCCTCCCGAGTGTGGGCGGGTCGGACTACCTTCACGCGTTCGAGAACGACAGATTTCGCGATCGGCACGCGCTCGTCATGAACTACCACATCCGATACCGAGCCACCCCCGCTATCCGCCTCGGAGCCTTCATCGATGCCGGAGTGGTGGCGCCCCGATTAGGAGAGCTTCAGTTGAGCGCGCTCGCGCTCTCCTATGGCGGCGCGGTCCACTACAAACTCGGCACTAGCGTGTTTGCCGGCCTGAGCGTGGGCTTCGGACGCGAAGGCGTGCGCTGGGCATTCAGCGGCGACTTTCGTTTCTAATCCGAACGCGACCACTGAAGAGGAGAACATGGGTAAACCCGACTTAGGCGCCACCACGCCGGAAGAGCCGGCTGTCGATTTCCACGCGGACATCGCGACCCGGAAGACGAGCCTCCTTCAACGACTGGTTGCCGGCGTGCTTCACGAGCTGAACTCACCCCTCGCGGTCTTGTCCTCGAACGCGCAGCTCCTCGACCACGTCCTCGAAAAATGCCGGTCGCAGATCGCGTCCACGCCCGGCGCTGAGTCCGCCGAGCCCCCGGGGCCGGACGACGCTCTTTCCATCTTGAGCTCCATCCGCGCATCGCAGAAGGAGGCGTGCGAGCGGGTGGTGGAGACGATCACGAGCCTGAAGACCTGCGTCGGTCTCGACGAGGCTGAATGGAAGCTCGTCGATCTACCCGCGCTTTTGGACAGCGTTGTCCGCCTCCTCCGTAGCAGCTCTCGGCGCGGGATGAGCATCGAGCGCGCCTACGAAGGCTCGACTCTCATCGAAGGCTCCGTGCACCAGCTCTCCCAGCTGATGATGAATCTCCTGCTCAATAGCATGGAGGCGGCCGGGACCGATGGCTCCGTCACGGTGTCGATCGAAGAATCCGGGGACGACGTCATCATGACGTTTCGAGACGACGGCGACGGGATTCAGCCCGAGGACCTTCCGAAGCTCTTCAGCCCCGGCTTCAGCACGGATGAGGAATCGGCCGGACTCGGGCTGACGATCTGTCGCTACATCGTCAAGACCCATCAAGGAATTCTAAGCATCGAGTCCGAGGCAGCCAACGGAACGACGGTCACCGTCCGCCTTCCCAAACGACATCCATAGGCCACGGGCCATCGGGCGAGGCGCGAGTCAATGCTCAGCGATATATCTGAGTCGTGTGCTAGCGATCGCGCTCGGCCGGTGGGGCCTCACGTCGAAAAACGACGTCTCGTTGGGCTCTTTCTTCATCCTCGCCTATCTTCTCGAAAGAGCGCCACCGGACGCTGCCGTCGTCGACGAACGTAATGAGAATACGTTCGTGAAGCGGCGTCAGCGCACCTCGACGCAGTATCGTGTAGTCACGCCAAAAATGGAGCTCTCGGCCCTCGTTTCGAGCTTCACCCGCTCTCACCTGGGGCGAAGTGAAGCCGCGTCCAATCTCCCACATCGCGAAAGTGTTGCGATATCGATCGAATCCGAGATGGGCAATTCTCGAGGTATCGCTACCGGTCAGCACCCGGAGCTCGAACCAAGACCCTCCAAACAAAGCTCGAACCTCCACCCGCTGGGTCAGAGCCTCCCAACCCCGTCCCGCGTGCCCGGTAACCCGCCACGCTCCGACGAGCCGAGACAGCAGGTCGTGATTCGGCCCGGGAGCGAGCGCCGCCGCAACCTCCTCCGGCGTCGCG
>JAJCXL010000289.1 GCA_029263435.1 Acidobacteriota bacterium
CGCCGTGACCGCGTCGTGAGCGTCCATATCGAAGTCGATGGCGCGCACGAGCACCTGAACGAGAGTCTGCGGGATCGTCCAGCCGCCGGCGGAGCCGAGCGCGAGCCATGGCTCGCCGTCTCTGGACACCATCGTCGGGCTCATCACGAATCGTGGTCTCTGGCCAGGCTCGATCCGGTTGACATCGTTCTCACCGAGGCTGAAATACGACATCCCGTTGTTGAAGACGACACCCGTCTCCGGGACGACCACGCCCGCGGGGAGCATGAGCGTCTGGGTCATCGATACGATGTTGCCGTCACGATCGGTGACGGTGAAGTGGGTCGTATGGTCCGACACCATCGTTTCGCTGCGCTTGTCGACCGGTGGATAGAACGCGGCGCGGGCAGGGTCGATCTTCGCGGCCTGTTTGGAAGCGTAGTCGTCGGATAACAGCTCGTCCAACGGGATATCGGCGTAGTCCTTGCCGGTGTTGAACCTATCTTCGTCGACGAAGGCGATCTTCATGGCTTCGGCGACGAGATGGATGACCTCCGGCGAGTTGTCACCGTGTCGTTCGAGATCGAAGTTCTCGAGGATCTTGAGCGTTTGGAGGACCGTCATCCCCGATCCTCCCGGGGGCTGACTGAAGATCCGATGACCTCGGTAGCTGATCTCGAGAGGCTCTTGCCACCGCGCCTCATAGCCGGCGAAGTCCTCGACGGCGAAGAGCCCGCCGTTCTTGCTGAAAAAAGAAGAGAACGTCTCGGCGAGCTGGCCCCCGTAATACGCCTTCGGGCCGTGCTCCGCGATCGTGCGAAGGGTCCCCGCCAAGTCTTTTTGAACGAGGATCTGTCCGACAGCCGGCGCGTTGCCGTCTTTGAAGAAGATGGACGCTCCGTAAGGATAGCGCGCGATGGTGCCGCCGAACCCACCATCCGTGAAGCCCCGCGCGATGGCAGGCGTCACGACGTAGCCGTTATCCGCATAGTGGATCGCGGAAGCCAGCAGCTCCGGCCAGCTCTTGGTGCCGAACCGGTCTTTGATGGCCGCCCAGCCCGCGAGGCTTCCCGGGACGACCGGGGCCTTGAAGCTGTCGCGGGCAGGATGCGCGCGATCCCAAAGTCGCTCTCCCGCCGTGAACGCCTCGAGCGTCGCGGCCGCAGGCGCCTCACCGATGAAGTCGAGCGAGTGGGCTTCCTTCGTCGCGGCGTCGTAGATCATCGCGTAACCACCGACGCCTCCGAGCCCGGACATCAGCGGCTCGACGACGGCCAGCGTCGACGCCACCGCCACCGCCGCATCGAAAGCGTTACCTCCTGCTTTGAGGACCTCGAGACCGGCCTGCCCCGCAAGCGGATGAGTGGTCACGACCATCCCGTTGGTGGCCATCACCGAACCGTCGGCCGGGACGACGAGAGCCGCCGCCACCGGCAAGAGCAGCAAGAGCAAGAGGCACGCTGCCCGTCGAGTAAGGAGCCGCTTCATTGTTGGGTTGGGGTCGACGCGATCCGCTTCATCGCCAGATCCGCAGCGCGTTTGACCTCTTCGAGACTCGTAAACGTTAGCTTCGTGTAGGGACTCACACAGGGATTTCCGAGCGCAATCCACACGGACTTCTCGGACAGCTTGACGACCGTGGAGAGATTGGTCCCGCTGAAGCGTCCCTTGTACTCGCCGTGCTGACAGGCGGTATCGGCAAAAATGTTGTCGCGGCCGCTCGAGATGTCATAGTGGCTGCTCATGATGTCGATGACACCTTTGACATCCAGATTGCCGTAGTTCTTCTCGATGAGGAACTTCTCGCTCTGGCGCCGGTTGATGCTGCCCGCTTCGGGGTCGACGAAGCCGTCACCCACCGCTTGCGGCTTGCGTTGCACGAAATGCGAGCGCATCTCGTCGAGGACGACGTGGTTCGTGACGAGGTTGTAGCCGTCTTCGTTCGGGATCCGGCCGATCTTGTCGGGAGCGGTCTGAAGATACATCGCCTCGTTCTCATCGACGTAGACGACGTTTCCCGACGGAGACGCGTAGCCTCTGTCGCCGACGCCGCCTTTGCTGTCGAGCATGGAGCGCGCTTCGGCAGCGCTGTTCGCGTACTGCACGATCCAGCGCTGGAGCATGCCGTTCGGGCCGCCGGGCATGAGATAGCGAGGCTTCGCTTTGGGTTTTCCGAGGGCGAGCCCGGCTACGAAAAGGCGGTCGCTCGCGATGTGATGAGAGCCCCAAGTGCCGATAGGCGCCGCGTAGATGAGCGGGTTGCCGTTCGCCGGGTGCATCACCACCGCGGCATGGGCGTTGTTGGGAAAGTTGCGAGCCCAGTCGCAGTTATGCGAGGCGATCATCTTGCCGTCTTTGGTCGCTTTGCCCCAAACCGCGATGCTCGAGCAACCGTCAGCTCCGTTGTAATAGCTCAGGTTGTGGCCGCGCTCATCGATGAAATACTTCCGGTAGTGGCCGCCGAGATTCACGATGAACAGATCGTTGAAGGGTACCTGTGCACCGTCCGCGACGCCTCTCATCTCGCCGATATATTCGTCGACGATGTCCTTTCCCATCGTTTCCTCGATGGCTTCGAGATAGTCCGGAATGAGCTCGAGTATTTCGCCGCGGCTGATCTCGTGCTCGATGCCGGTCATCACCCAATCCCATCGGGCCGCGGCCATCCGAGGCACGATATCGGGGTCGAAGGCGCGAAGCTGGGTTCCGATCTGAACGCCGCGCTCATAGGGCTCACCGTAGGCGTAAATCACCGGGATCGGACCGCGGGCGGGGTATAGAGCGTCCAGCCGGGGCAAGCTTTCGTCGACCTTGGCGATTTGCGCGTCCCCGGAAACTGCGACGAAGAGCAGGCAAAACAAGACCCTGAAAGTGGACGATCGCATGGAAACCCTCCTGTGTTGGGACCGATGTTATGAGAGGCCTGGTAGAATCCGCAAACGATGGGTGAGCTACTACTAAGCGGTGGACGGCTGGTGTCGGCCTCCGAGGAATTCGAAGCCGACCTTCTCATAAGGGAAGGACGCATCGCAGCGGTGGGTCGCGATCTCGAATCGGCCGGCGAGGTCAAGGACGTCTCGGGTCTGCTGGTGATGCCGGGCGGTATCGATACGCACGTGCACCTCGAGCATCCCATCGATCGGATTGGCATAGAGACGGCCGACGATTTCTTCAGCGGCTCGGTCGCCGCGGCGTGCGGTGGCACGACGACGCTCGTGGATTTCGCGCTCCAACGCAAAGGCGACGACTTGGCGCCCGTCGTCGAAGCCAGGCGAGCGCTCGCGAACGACAAGTCGGTGATCGATTTCGGGCTTCACGTCATTTTGACCGATATCCGCGAAGAGACGCCCGCTCAGATGCGCGAAGTGATTGACGAAGGATTCACCTCCTTCAAGATCTACATGACTTATGCGGACAAGTATGTCGACGACGCGAGCCTGCTGAGGATCCTGGAAACGAACGCGGACGCTGGAGGTCTCACTTACCTCCATTGTGAGAATGACTGCGCGGTCAGCCATCTGATTCATTCGCATCTGAGTCGCGGTGAGACCGAGGCCCGGTTCCACGCGCCGTCGCGTCCTCCCGTCGTCGAGGCCGAAGCTACCTACCGTGCCATCGCGCTGGCGGAGATTACCGGAGCCCGGATCTGTATCGCTCACGTCACGTCGAAACGGGCGCTCGAGAACATCGAACGTGCCCGCTACGAAGGGGCTCAAGTGGTGTCGGAAACTTGTCCGCAATACTTGACCCTGACGGACGCGTGCTACAGCCACGCGGACGAAGCCGCGAAGTACGTCTGCACTCCTCCGATTCGAAGCATGGACAACCAGGAAGCCCTGTGGGACGGGTTGCGACGCGGGAGCATTCAGCAAGTCGCTTCCGACCACGCACCGTTCGGTTTCAAGGACCAAAAGCTCGGCGCGCCTGATTTCACCAAGATCCCGAACGGAGTTCCCGGGGTCGAGACCCGGCTGTCGCTTCTCTATACGCGCGGCGTCGCGAGCGGGGTCTTGTCCCGCAGTCGCTTCGTGCAGCTCGTCTCCACGAATCCGGCGAAGATGTTCGGCCTCTACCCTCAGAAAGGATCCCTCGCCATCGGCGCGGACGCCGATCTCGTCGTCTTCGACCCGACCCAGGAGGCGGAGATCCGACATACCGACCTGCACCACAACGTGGACTACACCCCCTATGAGGGCATGCCGCTCCAGGGGGTGCCCGTCATGACTTTCAGCCGCGGCGAGCTGGTGAGCGAAGACGGCGACCTGGTCAAGGACGCGGGGCCTCTGAAAGGCCGCGGAGAATTCGTCGTCCGGCGCCCCGTCCCCCCCGAGCTAGATTTCTCCGCCCTCTTCTAATCCGCAATTAGATCCGCAATTGGGACCTGGTCCATTTTATCTTATTTGTTTTCAGCGGGTTACGTCAGACCCCTTACAATGTTCAGCCTAAGTTACTGATGGGACAGGAGATAAAATGGACCTGGTCCATTTTTACGAGCTCTAGCGCGGCAGATGAGCAGCCCCATCAAAGGTCAGACCCCTTATTTTGGGAGCTAGCGCGGTAGGTATTTCTTCGGGAACTTCGACACGACGGTGTAATTCGGGTCGACGACGTTTGCGATTTGCGCTTCGCCGACTTGCGAGAACAGCTGCATCGCTTCCCACCGGTCGAAGCCGTACTCGGACTCGAGCCACTTCACCATCTCGACATGGGCGATGCGGTAAGCATCCATGAGCGGGCGCACCGAGCCTGCCACCATGATGAAGTCGTCATTCTCGAGTCGCGGCCAGTCGATCGACCTTCCTTTGATGACATCGATCTCGAACGTCACGTCCGCGGAGGTCTCGATGCCGGTGCCGGTGATCTCGCCGTCGCCTTGAAGCGCGTGAACGTCGCCGAAATAGAAGTACGCGCCTTCGTGAAAGATCGGAAGGTAGACCGTTGCGCCTTCGCGCGCGAGGGATGAGTCCATGTTCCCACCGAAGTTGTACGGCACCCCGCCCGCGATCGCTTGTTCTCCCGACGGCGCCGTCGCCAGTCGACCCAGCATCGGTACGAGATCGACCTCGACGCTCTTCATCCGGCTCTTCGGCATGTCGAGGGTCGCGGTCATCTCGTCGCGATCGATCCGCCAGATGTAGACCTGGTCCGGAACCGGCTCGTGCAGCATCGGGGTGTCGCGCGTTTGGGTCAATGCCGCATAGCCCGCGGACGTTCCGGAGCGACCCGTCGCAAGATTGGGTCGCAACCTGACGATCTTGATGACGAGGGTATCTTCCGGTGTCGCCCCTTCGATATAGATCGGCCCCACCTCGCCCGGCCACGCGCCCTCGCGCTGCTCGAAGAGCGTCGAGTAGAGCGTGTGCGTCTCCAAGACGTCGCCGGGCGAGATACGAAGCACTGGCTCGCGGACTTTGTAAGTCTGAAAGCCTATGGTGGGCTCGAACTTGTGCGTCTCGGCGATGGCGCTCGGCGCCCCAAGTGCGAACAGTAGAAACACTAAACATCTGCGGGTCATGGGTTGATTGCTCCTTAGGCGGCGAGCGCCACCGAAGGAATCTATCGGTGCGGGACGCCCTTAGCAACCACCCGGTTGTTGAACCGGCACGCGATCGCATCGAACCCTTTCACCTGCCAGGCGGATCGTCCGGGCGTCGTCGTCGAGGCCAAATCCCCAAGCCCGTTGTGCGGAGGCCGTGGACGCAGTGTAAACTTCAGTCAAAACACCCATTCGGAGAGGGCCATGACGACACAGGGACCTGACGACATCGGAGAAGTCCTCGGTAGCCGCTACCAAGTGATCTCGAAGCTCGGCGCAGGCGCTTTCGGCGAAGTCTACAAAGCGAAGGACAACGTGCTCGGTCGTGAGGTCGCGATCAAGCGCATTCGTCTCGGCGCGGTGGCCGAAGGCAAGCAGATGGAAGAAGTGAAGCAACGCTTCACCCGGGAGGCGCAAGTCGCCGCCCAGCTCCGCCATCCGAACATCGTGACGACTCATGACATCGTGGAGGCTCCGGACTCGAACTTCATCGTCATGGAGCTCGTCGACGGGCAAACGCTCGGAGATCTCATCGCATCGAAAGGACATCTGAGCTTCGAAGAGACCCTCGAGGTGATGTCTCAGGCAGCGAGCGCTCTCGATTTCGCGCACGACAAAGGCGTCGTGCATCGAGACATCAAGCCGGCGAATTTGATGGTCGAGCCTTCCGGACACGTCAAAGTGATGGATTTCGGGATCGCGAAAGCGGAGACGTCAGGACACATCACCGCCACCGGCACGATTCTCGGCACTCCGTTCTACATGTCGCCCGAGCAAGCAACGGCCCGCGATATCGACGGCCGCTCGGACCTCTTCTCGCTCGCGTGCATCGCCTATGAGTGCCTCGGCGGCAAACGGGCGTTTCAAGCGGATCAGATCACGGCGATCCTACTCAAGATCGTCAACGAAGACCCACCGGCTCTCGATCACACTGAGCTCGGACTACCCGAAACGGCGAACCCGGTTCTCAAACGCGCACTCTCCAAGAACCGTGAGGAGCGCTACCCCACCGGGGCGGCGTTCGTCGAGGCGCTCCGCTCACAAGCGCTGACCGTGGTCGTCCCCGAGACGATCGTCACTCCATCCACCATGGGAGCAGGAGCGGCAGCGGCGCCCGCGCCTCCCACCGTCGCCCACCAACAACCCACCGAAATGCCGCCCGTCGCAGCGACGCCTCCGCCGGCAGCATCATCGGCGACGATACGAGCGTCGGAGATTCCACCGCCATCCCCATCCCCATCCCGATCCCGCATCGTGCCCATAGCCGCGGCAGCAGTTCTCGTGGCGGTACTGGGGATATGGGTGACCAGCGGCTCGAACAGCAGTGAAGGTGACGGCGCTCCGGCGGCTGAGAGCGGCGAGGCCGCGACCGAAGGAGATCTCCCCTCTTCGAGCGCAGTCGTCGTGGAAGAGCCCGGATTCTTCGGCAAGCTCATGGGTGCGGACGAAAAGCTCCACATCACGATCCCTGTCGGGACGCCGATCGCAGGGACGCTCGAGACAGAGCTGAGCTCTGAGAGCGCTCAGGTCGGCGAGAGCTTTGCGGTGACGCTGACGGCTCCCATCGCCATCGACGGACACCAAGCCGTCGCCGCCGGGTCGCGGGTAGAGGGGCATGTCGCCCATGCCGCCGCTGCGGGCAAGGTGTCGGGCACCGGCGAGCTCAGACTCGAGTTCGACAAGATTCTCACCGAGAACGGCGCGAGCCTCCTCATCGAGGCCGAGCCGTTTTATCGCAAAGCCGCAGCGACGAAGGCGAAAGAAGCGAAGAAAGTCGGTGGTCTGGCGGGGCTCGGCGCGGTCGTCGGCGGTTTCATCGGAGGCAAGAAAGGCGCACTCATCGGCGGCGCTGCGGGAGCGTCCGCGGGAGCGGCGTCCACGTTGACGTCCAAAGGCGGCGAGGTCGTGCTCGCCGCCGGCACGGAGTTCTCGGTGGCATTGACCTCGCCGGTCACGGTCACCGTCACCCGACCCCCCGCATCGGAGTAACACCGGCGCCAGAAAGTCCGCGCTATTCGAGCGACCGAACGGCCTCGATGAAACGCGTCGCTGGGTCAGGGTCGATCGGCGCGGTGGTCACGCGGTCTCTTTTAATCGACGTCCCGACGATGACTCCGTCGGCGAGCTTCAGGACGTCACCGAGGGTCTCCTCTCGCACGCCGCTGCCGACATAGAGCGGCACGCCCAGTTGCTTCTCGTGCACTTCTTCGAGATCCGTGAGCGAGACGCTTCGTCCCGTGCCGGCTCCAGACACGATGAGGGCGTCCGCCAACCCGCGCTCGACCGCATCCGCCGCTTCGTCGCCGATCGACGCGTGCGACAAGCTCTTGCCGTGCTTGACGTGGACGTCCGCCCAGATACCCACATTTACGCCGAGATGCTTCCGTTGTCTCGTCGTTTGCTCCGCTCGACCTTCGATGATGCCTTGGTCGGTGGCCGTCGCGCCGACGTGTACGTTGACCCGGATGAAGCTCGAGCCGGTAGCCGCGGCAATCGCGAGCGCCGCGCGGGAGTCGTTTCGCAACACGTTGACGCCTACGTCCAGCCCCAATTTTTCGTCTTGAAGCGAGGCGACGAGACGGGTCATACAAGACACGGTGATGGGGTGGACCCGGTCCTTCGCGAAGGGCACATCCCCGAAATTCTCGATGACGACGGCGTCGAATCCGGCCTTCTTCAACACTTGCGCTTCCGCTACGACGCGCTCGGCGATCGCTTCCATCCCCACTGAGGCCTTGGGGGAGCCGGGAAGCGCGGGCAAGTGCAGCATACCCACGACGTGCTTGTGTTTCATTCGCAGGAGGATATACCAAGTGCGGAGACGGCCTCCGGGCCGTCCGTCGTGGATCCTCGAGGTGATAACTCGCTTGTCTAGTAGACGGGCGTCACGGGTTATACTCGCCCCGTCCGGCGGGATGCCTGCCGTATGTTCCCGTAGCCGGCCGCGAAGGCCCATGACCACACGCAAGAAAGCAACCGCGCCGGGAGCGAATGACGACATCCGTCACCAACCCGAAGCGTTCTTTCTGGAAGCGCTCGCAGCCGCGCGGGTCGGCACCTGGACGTGGGACATCGCGACCGATGAGATCGTCTGGTCACGGGAAGTCGAGCGGTTGTTCGGACTCTCACCCGGAACCTTCGACGGGACCTACGCAAGCTATCAGCGTTTTCAGCATCCGGACGATCTAGCCCGGGTCGAGCGCGCGATCACCCATGCGATCCAGAGCGGGTCGGCTTACGACATCGAACACCGGGTGCGCCGCATAGATGGCTCCGTGCGCTGGGTTCAAGGCCGGGGGCGAGCGGCCTACGACGACGATGGAAAAGCGATACGCATGGCCGGCACCGTCGTGGACATCACCGACAAGAAGCGAATCTCGGAACATGCCGCCCGGATGCAGTTCACGATCGAGCGGGCTTCGGACGCTGTTTTCTGGCACGACCGAAACGCGCGCTTCATCTACGCGAACCTAAAGGCGTGCGAAGAGCTCGGCTATACCCGCGAAGAGCTGGAGCAGCTCAGCGTCGCGGATATCTCGACCACCGATCCGTGGGAAGGCTGGGACGAATTCTGGCAAGGCCTCACGGAGCGAAAAACCCTGAAGCTCGAATCGGTCCACCGCCGCAAGGACGGCTCGACCTTCCCCGCCGAGGTTCACTTGAACTATATCGACTACGGCGGCGATGGTTTCGTCTGTGCTTTCGTTCGCAACATCTCCGCGCGAGTCGAGGCAGACGAGAAGCGTAAGCGGCTGGAAGCGCAGGTGCTCCACGCAAAGAAGCTAGAGAGCCTCGGGGTGTTGGCCGGCGGTATCGCGCATGACTTCAACAACCTCCTGGTGGGAATCTTGGGAAGCGCGAGCTTGGCGGCCTCGGAGGTCCGGGAAGATTCCTCGATCCGAGAACGCTTGGAAGTGATCCAGAATGCGGCCCTGCGCGCGTCGGACCTGGCAACGCAGATGTTGGCCTATGCCGGGAAAGGCACTCGCCACGTAGAACCGCTGAGTATCTCCGAGCTCGTCACTGAAACGTCGCGTCTGCTCGAGCACACGATCTCGAACAAAGCGATTCTACGCCTCGAGCTCGCCTCCGACCCTCTCATGGTTCGTGGGGACGCCACCCAACTCCGCCAAGTTCTCATGAACCTATTGACCAACGCATCGGATGCACTCGAAGGCCGCTCCGGCTCCATCACGCTTGGGACCGGTACTATAGACGCAGAGCCTGGCGACTTCAGGGATTCGGTCATCGCCACCGAGCTTCCGGCCGGCAAGTATCACTTCGTGCAAGTGGAGGACGACGGTAGCGGAATTCACCAAGAATCGCTCACCAAGATTTTTGACCCGTTCTACACCACGAAATTTGCAGGAAGAGGCCTGGGACTTGCCGCCGTTCTCGGGATCGTCACTGCGCACGAGGGTGCGATCCAGCTCGAAAGCGCCACCGGAACAGGCACCCGCTTCAAAGTCTTTCTACCCGCGCTCACCTCGAACGGCGTGCTCACGGGCGCCGCCAAACCCAAGAGCTCGAGCGCCAGCTGGCACGGTCAAGGGACGGTGTTGGTGGTGGATGACGAAGAGCTCGTGCGAAACGTTGCCGCGCTCATATTGAAGAAACACGGGTTCCAGGTCTTGACGGCGGCGGACGGTCGCGAAGCCATCGAGCTCGCCTCAAAGAGCCGCGACTTATCCTTGGTGCTCTTGGACATGACGATGCCAGGCATGGATGGAGAGCAAACCCATCGCGCGCTCCGAGAATTGAATCCCGGGCTCCCCGTGGTGCTGTCGAGCGGCTTTGGTGAGCAGGACGCTGCTCGCCGCTTTCGGGAGAACCCACCCGACGCATACGTACAAAAGCCCTATCGTGTCGGAGAGCTCGTCAGCGCCATCCGATCCGTGCTGGAGAATCGCCGCCCTTTGGATGACTAGTAGCTAGTCGAACACTCGATTCAAGGCCGCCGCGAGCCGATAGCCGGCGAGAACGATTTGAGACTCGGCGAGCTCGAGCGCATCCGCTTGATAGCTCGCGGGAGGCGCTTGGCCGCGTCCCAGCGTCTTTGGATAAACGTGGCGCATCGCAAGCATCATCCCTTCCTCGGACCAATGGAGGTAGCTCATATTGGCGACCGCTTCTTGCAGCCCCTCTCGGGGATGGTCGGTCTGGAGGGTCTCGGCGAGTCGCTCCACCCACCTCTCCTGACTCTCACTGTGGAGGCGTCGTCGGCCCCGCTTGAGCACGGTGTCCCAATAGGCATGGAGATTCGAAGCCTCCGGATCGTCGAGGAGAAAATCGTTGCCGCCGCGGTCGCCTTTGGGCTCGGGCGTCGTCACCCGACCGCTGGAGTGAAGGGGCTGGTGCACATCCGCGACCAAATGGAGAAACCACGCGAGGTCGACCGCATCCTTGCCTGGCTCGAGCTTCGAAAGGCGGTCGACTAGATCACCCGCGGTGCCCATCTCCGGCAATCGGGCGTGCTCATTCCAGAAGTGATTCACGTAGTGCCACGTCGGACGATCGTAGGCGGCTTTGCGTCCCGGAAACGCGTCGTCGCGAACGACGTCGGCCCAGTACCCTGCGCGGGCGAAAAGTTCCCTCGGCTGTAACGACAACGATTTCAAGCCGGCGTCCTCGGGAGCGCTCTGCAACAAAGAGACGGCTCCGGCGCGCGCCTCCTCAGTCATCGAGTCCCACGCGATCGCACAGACGACCATATGCCCCAAGCGATCCCACCCAGAGGCGAGCGGAGCGACGAGGTTGAGCGAAACGACGAAGGCGACGAGGCGCATGGGAGCGAAATTCTAGCACGGCGGAAAAGGTGTCCTGTCGAAGCGGTGGGCGAGTGGAGTCCCCCGTGCTAGGCTCGCCGGATGTCGGAGAGAGTAGCGGTCGTAGGCGGCGGCATCAACGGTCTCGTGGCGGCCAACTACCTCCGCCGAGGGGGCGCGGAGGTCTCCTTATACGAGAGGCAGGAGAGCGTCGGCGGCGCTTGTATCTCGGACACCGTCACGGTGTCCGGTGTCGAATACGAGTATCCGAAAGGCGCCACGGTGCTCGGGCTCATGCAAGACTTCGTCTTCGCCGAGACCGGCCTCTCCGAGAGACTCGAGATATGGGCACCCGATCACGCGAAGGCGGTCTACTTCGACGACGCGAAAGAGCCGGTCTGGATCCATCGAGACCCCCGTGAGCTCGCCTCGGAGCTCGAGAGCAAATGCGGCGAAGCGGGTCGGATCGAGCAGTTTCGGCGAGACGAAGCCGAGGTCATCGCTTTTCTTCAAGAGGGATTCCGCGCCGCGCGCCCACCACGCCTGGAGGATGCCCGGAGACACATCGGGCACGCGCTCACCGAACGCTTCATCGAAGGCTCCGCCCGAGATATTCTCGACCACTACTTCACGTCCGAGCGAACGAAGCTCTATTTGGGCATGACCGTCATCGAAAGTGGTCCTGTCTCGCTCGATGCGCCGTTCTCGGCTTTCAACTTGCCACTTCTAGACTCGGGCTCCGTGTTCGGAGGTTATTACGGATTCGTGAAGGGGGGTATTTGGCAGATCACCCGGGCGCTAGAGACAATCAACGCCGAGCTCGGGGTGGAAACCCTGTGTGAGCGTCTCGTGACGAGCCTCGACGACGTCGCGGCGGATCGAGTCGTCATCGCGACCGACCCCGTGACCGCGTTTGGCCTGGCGGGACTTCCCCCCGCCCCGATGGAGCTTCTCGGTACGAGCGGCAAAGTCACCTTCTTGTTCCGAAAGCCCCCCCGATGGAAAGACGCTCCGGAGGCAGACACCGCGTTTCGGTTCGTTTTTGCGAGCTCGTCACTCGAAGCCATGGAGCAATCCGCCCAACGGGTGGTCGCCGACAGCGACTTCGAGCCGGGCTACATCCAACTCTACGGAGACGGCGCGGCGATGAGACACATGGGATACGAGGAACCTTTCGAGCGCGTCGTGGCCTTCGTCAAGAATCTGGGTTTCGGCAAGCCCGCAACGGAGCTTCCTGAAGTCGAGGAGTGGGTCAAGCGCGAGTTGCTCCAAAGGATCGACAACCCAGAAGATCTAGCCCACACTTTGTTTCTTAGCCCGATGGACTTGAAGGACCAGTTCTTTTTTCCCGAGGGGAACGTCGATCATTCGATGATGACGACGGGCCAGAACTTCTCGGACCGACACTTCTCGTCCGACCCCGACACGAGCTTCTACCGACTGGGATCTCTCGAGAACGTTTTCTACTGCGGGGCCGGCGCCTATCCTTGCGGCTCGGTAGCGGGAACGCCCGGCTACATGTGTGCCCAAGAAGTGTTGCGCTCGCTCGGGCTTCCGCTTAGTAGCTAGCCCGCCACCCTAGCAGGCAGCTGAAATGGGACCTGGTCCTTTTTTACGAATGACGTAAGTGGGCCAACTCGTTGAGAATAAAAAGGCTAACGACGTCGAGCTCACGCCCGTAATGGGACCTGGTCCATTTTTTCAGCAGCGTCTGCCGAGGCTTTCGAGCGGCAACTAGCAGTCCGACTAGTCGATGGAGCAGGTCATCGTCTTTGGCTGGCTGCCGCCGCACAAGATGTTCTCGGTCCGACCGTTGACGATCTGGGCACATGCATTATCACGGGCGGTGACGATCGCTTCGTCTCTCGTCGGACCTCTCGCAGTGCGACAGGCCTGTCGTCCTTTGAAGTCGATACAGACTTCGCAGCTCACCGTCGCGACGCCCATCGACGACCAGATGATGAACCCTAACGCTCCGACGAGCACCCCCACCAGAACGAGTGACCGGGGCTTCATGCGCTAGCGCCCGAGCGCAGCACCGGCCGGGTCAGACAGGTCGGCCCTCCCGACCCATTGGCGCAAATCTCCGAGCCGGGAAACGTCGCCACCGAGAACCCGGCCTCTTCGAGCCGTCGATTCGTGGAGGGGTTCTCCGCGATACTCAAGAGCTTGCCTTCTCCTAGCGCGAGCACGTTGCACGCGAGCGAATCTCGCTCGTTATCATCAATAGGGAGGAGATCGATGCCGCGGTCTTCGAGGAGGGACACCGTAGCCACCGACAGCCACGGGAGGTCCACGAGCGCGACCCGGTCGTCGAGCATGCTGATCAGAGACATCAAATGCAAACACGCGTCGGGGCCCGGTCCGAACGGTAGCGGCGCGGTCACGACCTCCACGTCGAGAGGCGCAAGCAGCGTCTTTAGCTGCTCGATACCGGAGGCGTTCGTCCGGTAGCCTTCGCCTGCCAGCACCGTCCGCTCGTCCAGCCACACGAGGTCTCCACCTTCCGCCAAGCCGGGCGGTTCGATCTCTCCGAGCACCGGAATGTCGTGCCGTGCGAAGAACTTCCGATGGACCAAAGGCTCGGCACGGCGCGATCGTTTCCCCATGCTCATCAAGATCATCCCGCGGTCCGTGGGAAACGACGCGTCGTGCGTATAGACGGCGTCGAGTGACAGCCCTTCGTCGACACCGAGCTCGAGGACTTCAGCCCCGCCCTCGGTCAAAGCCTCAACGAGGTGATGGTGCTGAGCTTTGGCAAGCTCCGCGTTGGGCGTGTGGAAGTAGCCCAAACTCTGCCATCTCGAGCCTCGGGGCCAGCCGGCAGTCTCTGGTCGACAGACGACCGCGCGGCGGATCCGCCCTACCATCGAGTGGCCTCCGTAGCTTTTCACCGGCTCATCTTATCAGAGCTAGAGGCGAGCCCAACGTCGGGCGAAGCGCAGCGACTCAGGGGGCCGGGACGAAATCGACGCTCGAGAGGAGCTTGAAGCGCTCGTCCTTGACCATCGGACCGGTCACTTCGAGTATCTCGTGCACCCGTGGATCCGAACTGAGGGCCTTCCATTTGGTCTCGTAGTCGGAGACGCTCTCGAATCGCCAAAGCTCGGTGATCTCACCCGCGCGGCCGACGAGGGTCTCGAAAATACCCACCGGAGCGAGACCGTGCTCGAGGATGACCGGCAGAAACACCTCGGCATAGTAGCTCTTGAACCGCGCGACATCCTGGGCCTCGAGCGTGAACGTCACCTGCAAGTAGACCATGCGGGCATTGTAGTCCGGGCACCGAGATTAGAGGACGGGACTCCTCGAGCTGTGGCAGAATGTCGGCCATGTTCGTCTTCGATGCTCTCGGCGAGATACGCCTGACCCACGAAATGGATCTGATCGACGAGATCCTCGATAGCGGCACGGACGCGATCGGCGTGACCCTGTGTGACCCGAAAACTTATGGTGAGACGGCCTATAGAGAAGCGCTGAAAGCGGTGCTCGCCTATGACCGCCACATCGAGCACCACTCCGAGCGGTTGTCGAAAGCAACCTCCGTCGAGGACGCGCTCCGCGCGGAAAAAGACAACAAGCTCGCGATCTTCTATCAGTTTCAAAATGCAACTCCGCTGCAACGGGATATCGAGCGGGTCGATCTGTTCTGGAAGCTCGGCGTGCGCAGCATTCAGCTCACCTATAACTATCAAAACTACGTGGGCTCTGGATGTCGGGAAAGAGACAATCGCGGCGTCAGCGAGTTCGGACGCGAGCTCATCGCACGGATGAATGCGATCGGCATGGTCATTGATACCTCTCACGCCTCGATGGCGACCATGGCGGACGCCATCGAGATGTCGACACAGCCCATCCTCGTGTCTCACACCGGGTGCGAGGCGGTGCACTCTCATATCCGCAACACGACGGACGAGAACTTCCGCAAGCTCGCGGAACACGGTGGTGTCGTTGGTATCTGCCAGATCCGGCCGTTTCTCACCGACAAGACAACGGACAATTTGAGTGCTTATTTCGATCACCTCGACCATGCCATCAACGTCGCGGGTATCGACCACGTTTGCATCGGAAGCGACCGCGATCACCGGGTCATCGAGGACAACCCCGAAGAGATTCGAATCCTTCAAGAAGAAGAAGGGGCTCAGTTCCAACCGGAGCATTGGCCCCTCTACATCAAAGAGCTCAACGGTCCCAGGCGAATGGAAGTCGTCCTCGAAGGGCTGGAGCAGCGCGGGCATTCGGGCTCCGCGCTCGAAAAACTCGCAGGCGGCAACCTTCGACGTCTCTACACCGAGGTCGTCGGCTAAACGCATAGGAGACGTCCAATGAAATACTCAATACTTGCTTCGATTCTCTCGTTCGGACTCGTCAGCGGTTGTGCCACCGAGCCACCCGTCGTTCCTGACGGCTCGCTGGCCTTTTTCGGAGCGACGCTCATCGACGGCACCGGCGCGGCTCCCATCGAGGGGGCTGTGCTCATCGTCAAGAACGGAAGAGTCGTCGCCGTGGGGGCGGAAGACTCCGTCGACGTGCCGGCAGGCGCCGAAAGGATCGACGTCACCGGAAAGACGATCGTGCCGGGGCTGATCAACACCCATGGACACGTCAGTGGCGTGCAGGGCCTCGAAGACGGTCACTACACCACCGACAACCTGAAGCGTCAGCTCGGTTTGTACGCGCGCTACGGGATCACGGCGGTGAACTCTCTCGGTGGTGACGGCCCGGAGGCCATCGCTTTGCGAGACGCCGAGGATGAGAGCCTCGATCGCGCGCGGATCACCGTCGCAGGCGCCGTCGTGACGGGTGAGACGGTGGACGAAGTCGTCGCCGCGGTAGACGAGAACATCGCGATGAACGTCGACTTCATCAAGATTCGCGTAGACGACAACCTCGGCACCTCAACGAAGATGACGCCCGAGCTCTACCGGGCCGTGATCGATCGCGCGGCAGATAACGGTCTTAGCGTGGCGTCTCACCTTTTCTATCTGGACGACGCCAAAGGGCTCCTCCAAGCCGGCACCGGGTTTATTGCTCACAGCGTGAGAGACGCCGAGGTCGACGATGAGCTCATCGAGCTCATGAAAGAAAAGGACGTCTGCTACTGCCCTACGCTCACTCGGGAAGTGTCCACCTTCGTCTACGAGGACGTTCCGGATTGGTTCGAGGATCCGTTCTTTTTGAAAGACGCGGACCCGGCCGTCCTCGAAGAGCTCAAACAAGACGAGCGGATGGAGAGAGTCAAGAACAGCCCGGCCGCGGCGGGTTACAAGAAAGCCTTGGCCGTGGCGATGCCGAACCTCAAGAAAGTCGCCGACGGCGGCGTCACCATCGCGTTCGGCACGGACACCGGCCCCGCCGGGAGATTTCAAGGCTATTTCGAGCACATGGAGCTCGCCATGATGGCGGAGGCCGGACTCTCGCCGGAGCAGATCCTCTTGTCGGCGACCGGCGACGCTGCGAGGTGCTTGGGTTTCGACGATATCGGCACGCTCAGCTCCGGGAAGTGGGCCGACTTCATCGTCTTGTCTTCCAACCCGTTGACCGATATCGACAACTTGCGTGCGATTGAATCGGTATGGGTTGCAGGCAACCGCGTCCCGAGCTCCTGACACTGTCGAGAATGGGGGCAAGCCTAGCAACTGGTGGGCGCCCGCCCGCGGACCTCGAGATGCCGGGCAAGTGGATGAAGGGTGCGAAAACTTGCTCGACACGAATGGCCCGCGGGCGAACGTAAGGAGCGGCGCCTATCACGAAGCTGGCCGCGTCGAAACGTCAGGGAGCGGGTGCCAATAGAACGTTGACTGCTGTCGTTTCCTTCTCCTTCACTTCGATCATCGTCAAGAACGGCTCGTAGCCGGGCTTTCGCAGCTCGAGCTGGTAGCGCCCGATCGGTAGATGCATGATCAGGCGGTCGTCTCCCTCGGGAACCAGCCATCGCTCTCCGTCGAGATGGATCTCCGCCCCGGCCGGCTGGGTTCGGAGCGCAAGGACACCGAAGGTCGCGGGCGTCGTCACCGACGCTGATGGGGGTGGAGGTGAAGGTGAAGGCGGACGCGTCGTCAAAGCAGGACCGGGTGGAGGGCTCGCCGGCGCCGCCCGAGATCCCGCGCCGGGGACCGCCGGTCGAGGCGGAGGCGGCTCACCTTCGGCCAAGGGCTCCATCTCATGGTGAATCTTCACCGTCGAGCCCGC
>JAJCXL010000290.1 GCA_029263435.1 Acidobacteriota bacterium
GCGCTGGCTTCGTTGCGGCTTCTCAAAATATGCCCAATATGTCTTCGTCGGCACGTCTCGCCAGCACCCGAAATGACCTCGAGACTTATGCAACGATTCACTGATGCAGGGGACTGCTAGATCTCAGCCGTCGGCCGAAACGTCGGTCGCTTCCGGTGCTGACTCGCTTGCTCGAAACCATAGGCGAGCTTGATGAGGGTCGCCTCACTCCAGGCGCGTCCGAACATCGACATGCCAATCGGGAGGCCGGAGATGAAACCCATCGGGACCGATAGATTGGGATAGCCGGCCATGGCGGAAGGCGTCGAGCAGCCGCCGCCGCCTCCTCGTGAGGCACCGAGAGGATCGATGAGCCCCGAGATCCCTCCCGTGGGCGCGACGATGGCATCCAAGCGTTCGGCCGCCATGACTTTGTCGATGCCTTCTTCGCGCGAGAGACGGTGGCTATTCGCGAGCGCGTCGATGTATTTTCGATCGGTCAGAGGCCCCCGCTCCTCGGAGCGCACCAAGAGCTCTTGCCCGAAAAGCGACAGCTCGAGATCGGCGTGGCTGTCGTTGTAAGCGATGAGCTCTTTCAGAGATTTGATGGGAGCGCTCGGGCCCAAAGACGCCAGATAGGCGTTCAGGTCCGCCTTGAACTCGTGATAGAGCACTTCCATTTCGTGGTCGTTTCCGAAACGTAGCTCGGCAGGGAGCTCAATCGGATCGACGACGGTGGCACCCTGGCGTCTCATCACGTCCAGCGCATTTTCGAGCAGCTTGTCGACGCGGTCATCGAAACCGGCATAAGCGCGTGCGACGCCGATCCGTGCACCCCTCAAACCATCTGGGTCCAGTGCCCCGGTATAGTCACGGAGAAAGTTGCCTTCACTGGGCGCGGTCAACGGATCGCGCGGGTCCACCCCTGTCATGGCTCCGAGAATGATGGCCGCATCGCGTACCGAGCGAGCCATCGGACCGGTGCTGTCTTGGCTGTGCGCGATAGGTATCACTCCGCCGCGACTCAATAGGCCGATCGTTGGCTTGATACCGACGAGGCAGTTCTGTCCGGAAGGCCCCGTGATCGACCCGTCGGTCTCACTCCCAATCGCGGCGGCGGTGAGACTTGCCGATGCGGCCACTCCGGAGCCCGAGCTCGACCCACCCGGCGCCCTGTCGAGAGCGAACGGATTGCGACAAAACCCCCCCTTGCCGCCGTTCCAACCTCGGCCGCTCCAGCCGGGGGTTCCTCGTGAGAAGGACTTCCATCCGGCCCATTCGCTCATGTTCGCCTTTCCGAGCAAGAGCGCCCCCGCTTCTCGTAGCCGTCGAGCCACGAAAGCGTCTGTCGGGGGGATGGATCCGGTGAGCGCCGTCGAGCCCGCGGTCGTCGTCATCTTGTCCGCGGTGTCGATGTTGTCTTTGAGGAGAATCGGGATCCCGTGGAGAGGGCCCCGCCGCCCGCTCGCCGCCGCTTCTTTGTCGAGTGCGTCGGCAATCTCGAGCGCCTCCGGATTCGTTTCGAGCACGGAGAACAATCGTGGTCCCTGACGATCGAGAGCTTCGATCCGCTCGAGATACATCTCGGTGATCGACCGACAGGTGTACTTACCGGATACCATTCCCGCGGCCAGCTCCGCGACGGACACCTCTTCCAGCTCGAAGGACGGAACCTGCGCCGCCGGGGCTTCGGTGGCCGAGGAGGACGACGAAATCAATACACTCGCTGAGAAGCTCTTCTTTAGAAATGCTCTGCGTTCCATATTCCACCTCGTTTTGTCACGTCAAGTCGGTCTGGTATCGTCCACGTCCAAGCTCGCGAGGATTTGAGCGATGCCGACCCGCTCGCCTTTCGGAAAATCATTCCGCTCGCAATAGGCGTCATCAATGGCTTTGAGCTCACCATCGAGCTCCGTTTGCTCGAGCACGTCTGCGGCGGGCAGCGCGGTCAGCGGCATGTCGACGAAGTTGAGGTCGCAGACATCGATCACCGGTGGATTCACCAGCACCACTTCGGACCGATGCCGGAGTGGCACCCCGAAAGACCGACAAATGAGCGGTCGCCATTCATAGAGCTGACATCGCCCTTCGTCATCCAACGCCGGACACATCTCACGCTCGGAGTCTTGGGCTCGACGCCGGAGCTCTCGTTGCTCATGGACGCTCAAGCGTGCGACGCCGCGACGAAACAGATGCTCCTCGACCCGTGTGATGGACAAGCGGGCGCGGCAACAGTCGCTACAGCCCGCCTTGCACTCCATGCAGGCGCCACGGCGCGCTTGGATGATGGCGAAGTCGGTGTCGATCGTGTCCGCGAGCTCTTCGAGTCGCACCAGGGAGTCTGACGATCTCAAGAGGCGCCACGCTCAATCATCGTTCAGCCAGTACCAGAAGTTCGCCGAGCTCCCTCGACCGGGTAGAAGCTCGTCGACCGCACGTTGGACGCCGCCTTCGAGATCGTCTCGTCCCGCATGGGCCGAGGCATAATCATCGCCGCACAGCACCGCACCCTTGACCAATCGAGGCTGGATGGACTCGATCGTACGTTTGACGCTCGCATA
>JAJCXL010000291.1 GCA_029263435.1 Acidobacteriota bacterium
GAGGCTCATGGAGACCCTCGGCATTTCCGCTCATGGATCGGATCAACGCGTATCAGAGCTATCGGGTGGCAACCAACAGAAAGTCGCGCTCGCGCGCATGCTTTACCATGAGCTCGATGTCCTCCTTCTCGACGAGCCCACTAGAGGCGTCGATGTCGGTAGCAAAGTTCAGATCTACGAGATCATCGGAGAGCTGAAGGCTAGCGGGAAAGCCATCCTTCTCATCAGCAGCTATCTTCCTGAGCTCCTCGGGCTAGCGGATCGGATCGCGGTGATGAGTCGAGGACGATTGTCGGAGGCGAGGCCGGTAGACGAGCTCGACGAGGAGACCATCATGCGTGAGGCGGTGTCATGACCCAGCGCTCCAAGACGTTTCGTCGGCGCTTGTCCCAACTCGGCCCCGTCATCGGTCTCGTGGCGGTGTACGGGTTCTTCGTGGTCTTGGGACCTGACAGCTTCGCGTCGATACGCACTCTCGAGACCATCGCGCGGCAGACGGCGATCGTGGGCACGGCGGCGCTTGGAATGACGCTCGTCATCGTCCTCGGCGGTATCGACCTCTCTGTCGGGTCGGTCGTCGCGATGACCTCCGTCGTGGTGGCTCTGACGCTCAACGCTGGGGCGGGACCTGTCCCCGCTATCCTCGCCGCGATGGCTGCGGGTGCTTTGACCGGCTTTTTGAGTGGGAAACTGATTACCCGACTCAAAGTGGCTCCTTTCATCGTAACGCTGGGCATGTTGCTTCTCGTTCGCGGCGCGGCCAAGGGGTTGGGAAACGAACAGAAGGTCGATGCGCCGCTCACATGGCTCGTGGAGATCCTGTCCACCCTCGCACCCGAGCGCAGATGGATGATCGTGCCGGCCGGTGTTTGGCTGTTGGCGGGGCTCGCGGTCTCGACCGCATTCCTGCTTCGCTATACGCGCCTCGGAGCCCATATCTTTGCGATCGGCTCGAGCGAGAGCACCGCGAGGTTGTGCGGTGTGCCGGTCGAGCGTGTGAAGGTCATCGTGTACACGTTGTCGGGAGCGCTGGCGGGTATCACCGGCGTCTTGCAGTTCTCCCGGCTCACGGTTGGAGACCCCACCGTCGCCGTCGGACTGGAGCTCGACGTGATCGCCGCGGTCGTCATCGGAGGTGGGAGTCTATCGGGTGGGGAAGGCACGGTCACCGGTACGTTGGTGGGAGCGTTCATCATGACCGTGATCCGGGCGGGTACGTCGCAGATGGGTCTTCCGAACTGGGTGCAGGAGATCGTCACCGGGACGATTATCGTCGTCGCCGTCGCGATGGATCGTTGGCGGCACCGCCGTCAGGAGGCGAGTGCATGAAGATAGTCGGATTCGAGAGCCAAGACATTCGATTTCCTACCTCACGCGACAAGGACGGCTCGGATGCGATGAACCCCGACCCGGACTACTCCGCGGCTTATGTGATCTTTCGTACGGACTCTCCGGACGGACTCGAAGGCCATGGCTTGACCTTCACGATTGGACGCGGCAACGATTTGTGCGTGGCGGCGATCGACACGCTCGCCTCGAAGGTGGTCGGCCTCGACCTATCCGCAATCACCTCGAACTGGGGCGGGTTCTGGCGCGAGCTCACCGGCGACAGTCAGCTTCGCTGGCTCGGCCCGGAGAAAGGTGTCGTTCATCTCGCGACCGCGGCCGTCGTCAATGCGCTGTGGGACCTCCACGCGAAAGCGGAGGACAAACCGTTGTGGCGGTTGCTATCCGAGATGTCGTCCGAAGAGTTGGTCCGCGCGATTGATTTTCGATACATCTCCGATCTTCTCACTCCCGATGAAGCGCTCGAGATCCTCGCCGGGCTCGAGTCGAGTCGTCCGTCCCGTGTCGAGGAGCTCCTTCGATCCGGCTATCCGGCGTACAACACCTCCGTCGGCTGGCTCGGCTATAGCGACGAGAAGATTCGCGCGCGATGTCGCGAAGCGCTCGCGTCCGGCTTCACTGCGTTCAAGATGAAGGTGGGGCGGGACCTGGACGATGACATCCGCCGTGCGGGGATCCTGCGCGACGCCATCGGGTGGGATCACGATCTGATGATGGATGCCAATCAAATTTGGGACGTCCCCGATGCTATCGCCTGGATGGCGCGGCTCTCCGAGTTTCGTCCGTTATGGATCGAGGAGCCGACGAGCCCTGACGATATTCTCGGGCACCGCACTATTGCGGAGGCGGTGGCCCCGATCGGCGTCGCGACGGGAGAGCACTGCCACAACCGCGTCATGTTCAAACAGCTCCTCCAGGCAAAGGCCATTGCGTTTTGCCAGATCGATAGCTGCCGTCTCGGTGGCGTGAACGAAGTGCTCGCGGTGCTTCTCATGGCGGCGAAGTGCGGTGTGCCGGTATGTCCGCATGCGGGAGGGGTCGGATTGTGCGAGTACGTACAGCATCTCGCGATGTTCGATTTCGTCGCGGTGAGTGGTACCCGACAGAATCGTCGCATCGAATACGTGGATCATCTTCATGAACACTTCGAAGACCCGGTAAAGATTGATAATGGTCATTATCGTGCGCCACGAGTGCCGGGCTATAGCATCACCATGAAAGAAGCCTCCCGTCGCACGTTTCGCTTTCCTGATGGTGACGCGTGGCAACGTCGGTGATGCATCAAAAAGAACTTGACAGTCGTGATATGCGTCTTTACCCTACATCTAGTGTTAGACGCGATTCATCCGACGACATCTTGTTTCGACACGCTTTCATCGGAACGTTCATTCGTTCCAATCCGTGAAGAGAGGGGGTGATCCGAATGGCTGCGAAGAAAAAAGCTAAGAAGAAGAAGGCTACGAAGAAGAAAGCCACCAAGAAGAAAGCAACGAAGAAAAAAGCTACTAAGAAGAAAGCAACGAAGAAGAAGGCTGCAAAGAAAAAGTAGCGACTTCCTCAGGGGTAATGAGAGGGGGTGGGTTTCACTCACCCCCTCTTTTTCTTTGTCTGGAGCGTCACGCTCGACCGGACGCCCGGCTCATCGCTGCGGTTCGTAGAAGTACCCGCGCTTCGCTCGAACGTCGACTCTTCCGTGGTTCTTAACTTCGACTCGCAGTTCGTGCCAGCCAGGGCTCGCGTCTCTAGGTAGTTGAAACGTCAAGACGTAGCGCGTCTTCATTTCGGCGAGAAGCTGCAAGAACAGGGGGCGCAGCTCTTCCGCCGACTCCGTTTCGACGAAGCGTCCGCCGCTCGCTCGTGTGAGCGTGCGAAGTAGCCGGGTGCGGCGAGCATCCACCCGTCTGGAGCGTTGTCTCGAACGCCGCCGGTTAACATCGTTAGCCGATAGGTCCACCGGCCGTCGATGTTCGCGACGGCCGATCGCGTAGATGACGGCCGCGGACTGTTCGACCACCGCAACGAGGTCGTCCGCGCTCAACCAGCTATAGGTGTCCTCGCCATCGGTGAACAAGAGGATGAGAGGCCGAGACGTGACGGGTTCCATGATCTCGAGCCCGGCGAAGAGTGCGTCGTGCCACGCCGTCGCACCGTAGGAGCGAAGACTCTCGATCGCTTCGAGCAATCGGTCCGCGTCCGGGGTCAGCTCTTGGTTCAAAGAAAGATGTTGCGAGAAGGAAAGAATCGCCGCCCGATCTCGGTCGTCGAGTGCCGAAACGAAACCGCTTGCGGCGCTCTTCAAATGCTCGAGACGCTCGCCCGCCACGCTTTGACTAACATCGACGATGAGAGCGACGTTCAACGGAGCATCACTTTCGGCCACGAAGTGAACCTCTCTCGGCACGTCGTCGTCGTAAACCGCGAAATCTTCTGCTTGGAGCCCAACGACCGCGCTACCGTCATTGCCGACGAAGACGTCGAGCTGAACCGCACGGGTTGCACTTCTGAAGATCGCCCGGTCGGTCTGCTCGCTCTGAGCGAGGGCGACCGCAAGCATGAAGAGCGCTCCTGTCACCATGACACCCGCCGGCGTAACTCTTCGAGCGTCGGCTCGGCGAGGTCCGTAAGACCGAGCTCATAGCTCCACCATCCGTGGAAGCTCTCGTCGTCGGCCGTCAGGCTGAGCCCTCGCTCCAAGATGGCGGCCGCCTGGGAGCGGGCGCCGGTCCGATGGAGGGCGTGGGCGAGAGCCACGTATCCCACCTGCCAATCCGGCAGGACGGCTATCGCCGCCCGATAGTGCTCGATGGCGACCTCGGTCGTTGCCGCTCGTTCGGCGTTTCTTCCGAGCGCCATGCGGGCTCTATATATAATGATAACGCTGTTCGAGAGGCGTAGTGCTTTCGACAACGGCTCCTGGGCGTGGTCGAAATCGGACACTTTCTGCAATACCCGGCCGTAGCGTAGGTTCGCGCGGGCGTGGCCGGGATCGACTTGGAGCGCACGCTCGTATCGAGCGCGAGCCTCGTCGAGCTCACCGCTCCACTCGAGCATCGCCCCTTCCGCGACGAGAAACAAGACGTCGTTGGGAAATGAGGCAAGCGCGTCCTGGAAGTGGTTCGCGGCCACTTTCAAGTGCGCTGGATCTCCGGTC
>JAJCXL010000292.1 GCA_029263435.1 Acidobacteriota bacterium
AAGGCTGTCCGCGAGGTCACGAGTCTCGGCCTCAAGGAAGCGAAAGATCTCGTGGAAAGCGCTCCGAAGCCGATCAAGGAAGGCATCACCAAAGAAGAAGCCGAAACGATAAAGAAGAAATTCGAGGAAGCCGGTGCGCAAGTGGAGCTGAAGTAGCTCTTGTCTGAAAATCGAATGCCGGGCCAAAAGGTCGCATCTGAAGGTGCGTCTGGCGGTCCCGCGTTGCCGTACACAGCCGAACCGGATAACCCGGATAGGCACCGCGACGCTTTGAGCGCATTGCCCAACTCCGTCCGGTGCGCAGGCAACCAGCCCATCGAAGCGAAAAAATTACCGAAGTTCGTAAGGGCCCCAAGGGTCTTTGGTTACGAAACACCAGAAAGCCCGTGAGCGCCATAAGGGCCTACAGCCATGAGGGATAGATAAGTGCAGACAGTTGCCGTCAATCCATATAGGGACCGGCTCGATTTTTCTCGAATCAAAGCCATGATCCCGATTCCCAACTTGATCGAGATCCAGCGCCGATCCTATGAGCGGTTCTTGCAGATGAACCTGCTGCCGGCCGAGCGCCAGGATCTGGGATTGCAGGCCGTATTCAAATCCATCTTTCCCATCACCGATTTCCGCGAGAACTGCGAACTGCAATTCGTCGAATATGCGATTGCGGTATGGGAGTGCAAGTGCGGCAAGCTAGAAGGTTTGTCCCACCTGCGACGGAAATGCACCGGGTGCAGCAACATCTTGCGCACGAATCCGTTGGGGGATCGCGAGATCTCCTGCGACATCTGCGGCAAGGGCAACGAGAACCGGGGCGCGGTCTGCGACACTTGTGGTGACTCCGTCGCTCTTAAACTGAAATACGACGTCGAAGAGTGCCAAGAGCGCGGCATGACCTATTCGGTGCCGCTCAAGGTCACTATCCGACTCACCGTCTACGACAAGGATCCGGAGACCGGCGTCCGCTCGATCCGAGACATCAAAGAGCAGGAAGTCTATTTCGGCGACATTCCGCTGATGACGGATAACGGCACCTTCATCATCAACGGCACTGAACGCGTCATCGTCTCTCAGCTGCATCGTTCCCCGGGCGTTTTCTTTCACGAAGTCGACAAGAACTCTTTTAAAGCGCAGATAATTCCCTATCGTGGCTCGTGGGTGGAGTTCGAGTTCGACCAAAAGAACTTGCTCTACGTGAGAATCGATCGGAAGCGAAAGTTCCTCGCCTCCGTCTTTCTCCGGGCTTTGGGTCTCAAGACCGACGAAGACATCCTTCGACATTTCTATGCGGTCGACACCATCTCGGTCAGAGACGGCAAGATGTTTCTTCCCGTCTCGCCGAGCTTGCTGGGACGGCGACTCGCGGTGGATATTGGAGCGCCGGGCAAAGACCCCGTCGTCGCCAAAGGAAAACGTGTCACGCGGGTTGCGTTCGAGCGCATCGAGAAAGCCGGGATCTCGGAGATCGAGCTCGCCCCGACAGACTTGGAGGGCGGCTTCTCCGTCGCGGATGTCGTAAACACCGAGACTGGAGAAGTGCTCGTCGATTGCAACGAGGCCTTGCCCGAGGAGTTTCTGGCCATGCTGGTCGAAAACGGTGTGGACACCCTCGAGGTCTTCTTCCCTGAGACTCAAGACGTCGGCACCATCATGTCGACGACGGTCAAGAAGGACACTGTCCGGAGCTCGGAAGAAGCCTTGATCGAGATCTATCGAAGGCTTCGCCCCGGTGACCCACCGACCCTCGAAAGCTCCAAGAACCTGTTTCAGGGCATGTTCTTCAATTCCCAGAAGTACGATTTCTCCAGGGTCGGCCGCCTCAAGCTCAACACGAAGCTGAAACTGGATGGGGAGCTCGAGCAGCGGTTGCTCGATTCGCGCGATTTCTACGCGGTCATTCAGTACTTGCTCAGGCTTCCCAAGAACATCGGAAACGTCGACGATATCGATCACTTAGGGAATCGGCGCGTCCGCTCGGTCGGAGAGCTCCTCGAGAACCAGTTCCGAATCGGTCTGGTGAGAATGGAGCGGGCGATCAAAGAAAAGATGAGCGTCTATCAGGAAATGGCGACCGCCATGCCTCACGATCTCATCAACGCGAAGCCCGTCATGGCCGCGGTGCGAGAGTTTTTCGGGTCCTCGCAGCTGTCTCAGTTCATGGACCAGACCAACCCGCTCTCGGAAGTCACCCACAAGAGGCGTCTATCGGCGCTCGGGCCGGGCGGCTTGTCTCGTGAGCGCGCGGGCTTCGAAGTTCGAGACGTACATCCGACGCATTACGGTCGGATTTGTCCCATCGAAACGCCTGAGGGGCCGAACATCGGGCTCATCAGCTCGTTGTCGTGCTACGCGCGGATCAACGAGTACGGCTTCATCGAAAGTCCGTATAAGAGAGTCTCGGAAGGGCGAGTCCTGGATCACGTGCAAGTGTCCTCGACCGGCGATACCGACCTGAAGGTCAATGAGGTTATCGAGCTCAACGTCTTCAACAAGAGCTTCGCCAAGGCGAAACGTGAGGGGGTCAAGCTTCCGGAGTGCAAGCCGCACGCGTTCTATCTGTCGGCCTGGGAAGAAGATCAGCACATCATCGCGCAGGCGAACGCGAAGGTTGGCGACAAGGGCCTGTTCGAAAATGATCGGATCAACTGTCGTCAAGCCGGGAACTTCATTCTCGCGCCGAGAGAGCAAGTCGACTACGTCGACGTGTCTCCCAAGCAGCTCGTGTCGGTGGCCGCTTCGCTCATCCCGTTCCTCGAGAACGATGACGCGAATCGCGCGCTCATGGGCTCCAACATGCAACGCCAAGCGGTGCCGCTGCTCTCGGCGGAAGCCCCTATCGTGGGTACCGGGATGGAGCATGCGACCGCCCGAGATAGCGGAGCAGTTATCGTTTGTCGTCGCTCGGGCGTGGTCGACTCCGTGGATTCGCGCCGGATCATCGTTCGGATCGAGGAAGGGACGGGTAAGCGCGCGAAAGAGATTGGGGCGGACATCTACAACCTCACCAAGTTCAAGCGCTCCAACCAAAACACCTGCATGAACCAACGTCCGATCGTGCGGGTCGGCGATCGTATCGAGAAAGGCCAAGTCATCGGTGACGGGCCGTGTACGGATAGTGGCGAGCTCGCGCTCGGCAGAAACATCCTGGTGGCGTTCATGCCGTGGCGCGGCTACAACTTCGAGGATGCGATCCTGGTGTCCGAGAAGCTCGTCAAAGAGGACGCCTACACCTCGATCCATATCGAGGAGTTCGACACGGAGTCACGCGACACGAAGCTCGGTCCCGAGGAGATCACTCGGGACATCCCGAATGTCTCGGAGAGCTTTCTCGCCAATCTCGATGAGTCGGGCATCATTCGCATCGGTGCTTATGTCAGCCCGGGTGACATCCTCGTCGGCAAGGTCACGCCGAAAGGCGAGACCCAGCTTACCCCTGAGGAGAAGCTCCTTCGCGCCATCTTTGGTGAAAAAGCGGGTGACGTTCGCGATGCTTCCCTGACCTGCCCTCCGGGAATCGAGGGCATCGTCGTCGACGTCAAGATCTTCTCTCGCAAGGGGGTAGAGAAAGACGAGCGCGCCAAGTCTATCGAGAACGAAGAAGTCGGGATTCTCGAGAAGAATCTGAACGACGAGATTCGCATCTTGAAAGAGGAGCGCAACAAGAGAGTGATCGAGCGACTGTCTTCGAGCACCCTCGAAGAAGATCTCGTCAACCCGCGCACGGGTGAGACCATCCTCAAGAAGCGCACCAAGCTCACCAAAGACATGCTACGCGAGCTTCGGCCCGCTTATCTCGGTCTGCTGGAGACGGATGTTACCGCCGACGTGTTGGACGAGATTCAAGAAGTCGAGGACAAGACCGAGCGCCAGATCGAAGTTCTGAAGGCCTTGTTCGAGGAGCGCATGAACCGGCTCCAAAAAGGCGACGAGCTTCCTCCGGGCGTCATCAAGATGGTGAAAGTCTACGTCGCGATGAAGCGCAAGCTTTCGGTCGGAGACAAGATGGCAGGTCGTCACGGCAACAAAGGCGTCATCGCCAAGATCGTGCCTGAAGAAGACATGCCTTTTCTTCCTGACGGGACTCCTGTCGAGATCGTCCTCAATCCGCTCGGGGTTCCGTCGCGGATGAATGTCGGCCAGATCCTGGAGACGCATTTGGGGTGGGCCGGCAAAGTGCTCGGCATGCACTTCGCGACCCCGGTGTTCGACGGGGCCTCGGAGGAGCAAATCCGTCAACTGCTGGGCGATGCGAATGACAGCCTCGTGAATGCCGGGTCGCTTCGGCCCAACGTTCTCGACGGCGGAAAGACCATGCTCCACGACGGCATGACGGGAGAGGGCTTCGAGCAGCCGGTGACGGTGGGCTACATCTATATGCTGAAGCTGTCCCATCTCGTCGACGACAAGATGCACGCGCGCAGTATCGGTCCTTACAGTCTCATTACCCAGCAGCCCCTCGGTGGTAAGGCACAGTTCGGTGGGCAACGCTTCGGTGAGATGGAGGTTTGGGCGCTCGAAGCCTACGGTGCGGCGCATACGTTGCAAGAGCTGCTCACGGCCAAGTCGGATGACGTCTATGGTCGTGCCAAGATTTACGAGGCGATCGTGAAGGGGGATACCTCCTTTGCGCCGGGCCTCCCGGAATCTTTCAACGTGCTCATCCGGGAGCTTCAAAGCCTTTGCCTCGACGTCGAGCTTCTGAAGACGAAAGACTAGTGACGACGAGGTTGGAAATTCATCGCCGAGGACAGCGCGCGCTTGCGCTGTCCCCGGTTTTCGTTTTGCTCCTTAGAACGGGAGGAACTACTTGAAAGCGTTCGCAACTCTTCGTGACAAAGGCAATTTGGTGGTGGATTTCGACGCCATCAAGATCAGTTTGGCCTCACCCGAAAAAATCCGTGCTTGGTCCCACGGCGAAGTAACGAAGCCCGAGACCATCAACTATCGGACATTCAAGCCCGAGCGTGACGGCCTCTTCTGCGCAAAGATCTTCGGTCCGGTAACGGATTGGGAATGTTTGTGCGGCAAGTACAAACGCATGAAGCACCGCGGTGTGATCTGCGACAAGTGCGGCGTCGAAGTGACGCAGTCGAAAGTGCGTCGGGAACGGCTGGCCCATATCGAGCTCGCCTGCCCGGTCTCTCACGTGTGGTTCTTCAAGGGGCTGCCGAGTCGGATCGGCCATCTGCTCGACATGTCGCTGCGGGACCTCGAGCGCGTTTTGTATTTCGAGTCCTATGTCGTGATCGAGCCCGGTGACACTCCCCTCAAGGAGAAAGAGCTCTTGTCGGAAGAGCGTCATCGTGAGATGCGCCAGGAGTACAAGAGCAAGTTCACCGCCGAAATGGGAGCGGAGGCGATCAAAGAGCTCTTGCGTCGGATCGAGATCGAAGAGCTTTCCGAAGACCTGCGCGAGGCGATGAAGACCGAGACCTCGCTACAGAAAAAGCTCAAGTTCGCGAAACGGTTGAAAGTGGTCGAGGCGTTTCGGAAGTCGAACAATCGCCCCGAGTGGATGATCCTGGATGTTATCCCCGTCATCCCGCCGGAGCTGAGACCCCTCGTTCCGCTCGATGGCGGCCGGTTCGCGACGAGCGACCTCAACGATCTGTACCGTCGAGTGATCAATCGGAACAATCGCCTCAAGAAGCTCATGGAGCTCAAGGCCCCCGACGTCATCGTCCGCAACGAGAAGCGCATGCTGCAAGAGGCAGTGGACGCACTGTTCGATAACGGCCGACGTGGGCGGGTGCTTCGAGGCGCCAACAATCGCCCGCTGAAATCGTTGTCCGATACCCTCAAGGGCAAGCAAGGTCGATTCCGCCAGAATCTGCTCGGAAAACGCGTCGACTACTCCGGCCGCTCCGTCATCGTGGTGGGCCCGGAGCTCAAGCTCCACCAGTGCGGACTTCCGAAGAAAATGGCGCTCGAGCTGTTCAAGCCGTTCATCTATAACAAGCTCGAGCAAGTCGGCCTCGCGACCACGATCAAAGCTGCCAAGGAAATGGTGGAGGCCCAACGTCCCGAGGTATGGGATTTCCTCGAAGAGGTCATCCGCGAGCATCCGGTGTTGCTCAACCGCGCGCCGACCCTTCATCGTCTCGGCATCCAGGCGTTCGAGCCGGTGCTCGTCGAAGGCAAGGCCATCCGGATCCATCCTCTGGTCTGTACCGCCTTCAACGCGGATTTCGACGGCGATCAGATGGCGGTGCACATTCCGCTGTCGCCGGAATCTCAAATCGAGGCGTCTCTTCTCATGCTCGCCTCACGCAACATCCTGTCTCCGGCAAATGGCCAGCCTTTGGCCATTCCGACGCAGGACATGGTGCTCGGCTGCTACTACCTGACGAAAGAGAAACGCGGTGCCAAGGGTGACGGCCGTGCTTTCGCCACGCCGAACGACGTACAGCTGGCGCTCGAAGCGGGAGAGCTCGAGACTCTCTCTCCCATTCGACTGCTCTACACCGGCACGTTCATCGACCTGACGACCTCAGTGGATGATCAAGACGTCGTCCATGCGGAGAAGCTCGAGCTCGACCACGAGCTCATCGAGACCACTGTGGGCCGGGTGATTTTCAATGAGCACACGCCCAAAGAGATCCCGTTCATCAACGGCCTCTTGCGGAAGAAAGGGCTCCAGCACCTCGTCAACTTCTGCTATCTCGAGCACGGAGTTCCGAAGACAGTGCAAATGCTCGACTCGCTCAAGTCGCTCGGTTTCCTGTACGCGACCAAGAGCGGCATCTCGATCGGCATCGAAGACCTCGTCATTCCACGCGAGAAGAACGAGCTCGTCGACAAAGCTCTTTCGGAAGTCAAAGAAGTCGACGATCAGTATCGTGAAGGCGCCATCACCAAGGGCGAGCGGTACAACAAGGTCATCGCGGTCTGGTCGAACGTTACGGATCGGGTTGCCCAAGAGATGTTCGAGGAGATGGAGCGTCACGAGCGCGACTCGAGCCAGTTCAATCCGGTCTACATGATGGCGGATTCCGGTGCGCGCGGTAGCAAACAGCAGATCCGGCAGCTTGCCGGAATGCGCGGATTGATGGCCAAGCCGTCCGGCGAGATCATCGAGACCCCCATCACGAGCAACTTTCGTGAAGGCCTGACCGTGTTGCAGTACTTCATCTCGACCCATGGCGCGCGCAAAGGCCTGGCGGACACCGCGCTCAAGACGGCGGATTCCGGTTATCTCACGAGACGCCTGGTCGACGTCGCTCAGGACGTGATCATCTCCGAGGACGATTGCGGCACCCCGAGCGGGATCTATGTCAGTGCCATCGTCGAAGCGGGTGAGGTCATCGAAGCGTTGCGCGATCGGATCGTCGGACGCGTCACCCTCGAGACCATCAAAGACAGCTTCACGGGTGATGTGATCGTGTCTCGAAACGAGGAGATCACGGAGAACATCGCGAACGCCATCCAGCAGACGGGCATCGAACGGGTCAAGATCCGGTCGGTGCTGAGCTGCGAGTCTCGGCGTGGAGTTTGTGCCCAGTGCTACGGTCGCAATCTCGCCAGCGGTCGCCTCGTCGAGCACGGCGAAGCGGTCGGGGTCATCGCGGCTCAATCGATCGGAGAGCCCGGTACTCAGCTGACGATGCGCACCTTCCATATTGGAGGCACGGCGAGCCGGGTCGCGGAGCAATCGACTGTCGAGGCGAAGAACTCCGGCATCATCAAGTTCGATAAGTTGTCGACGGTCAAAGACCGAGACGGCGATCTCGTCGTGATGAACCGCTCCGGCCAAATTATCATCCTCGACGAGAAGGGCCGCGAGCGCGAGCGATACCCTGTGGTCTATGGCGCCAAGCTCAAGGTTACGGATGGCCAAGCCATCGTGGAAGGCGAGACCTTCGTCGAATGGGACCCCTACACCTTCTCGATCCTCACGGAAGAGGGTGGTACCGCTCACTTCAAGGACGTGGTCCAAGGCGTGACGGTGCACGAGGAGGTCGACGAGGTGACCGGTCTATCGATGCCGGTCATCATCGAGACCGCCGACGAGAAACGTCAACCCGCTATCAGCGTCAAAGACGCCAAGAAGAAGCAAGTCAAAAGCTATCTCTTGCCGTCGGGCGCTCATTTGATGAAAGCCGATGGCGATGACGTCCGACCTGGAGACGTGCTGGCCAAGATTCCGCGTGAAACGACGAAGACGAAGGACATCACCGGTGGTCTTCCCCGAGTCGTTGAGCTGTTCGAAGCGAGGAAGCCCAAGGACCCCGCCGTTATCACTGAAGTCGATGGTGTGATCAATTACGGCGGTATCGTCAAAGGCATGCGGAAAATATCCGTGGTGTCCGAGACGGGTGAAGTCCGCGAATACTCCTTGCCGCGCGGCGTCCATATCAACGTTCAAGAAGGCGAGCGGGTCCACGCCGGCGAGCCGTTGATGGATGGCCCCATCAATCCGCACGATATCCTCAACGTTCTCGGTGAAAGCGCGTTGCAGGAATATCTGGTGAACGAGATCCAGGAGGTCTACCGCCTCCAGGGGGTGCTCATCAACGACAAGCACATCGAGGTCATCGTCCGGCAGATGATGCGGTGGATGAAGGTGGAAGAGGTCGGCGACACGGAGCTGTTGATCGACGAGACCATCGACCGCTTCAAGTTCAACGAAGCGAACGAGAAAGTCACCTCGGCTGGTGGTCGGCCGTCCACCGGACGACCCCTCTTGCTCGGGATTACCAAGGCTTCGTTGTCCACCGATAGCTTCATCTCGGCGGCCTCCTTCCAGGAGACCACCCGGGTTCTCACCGAAGCGAGTATCAGTGGACGGGTCGACTACCTGCGAGGCTTGAAGGAGAACGTCATCATGGGGCGGCTCATCCCGGCGGGCACGGGCCTCGAGATTCATCGAGACGTCGTCATTCCGGAGGTGCAGGCGCTCGACCGGTCTCCAGAGCTTCCCGGAGACGATCTCGACCGCGAAGTTCAGTACCTCGTGGAAGGGCAACAAGAAGGCGAGGCCCCAGAGGGTCACTAACGCTTACGAGAGCCTCGCCGCCGCCTGCCGATGGCGGCGGCGAGGTGCTCTCGGGGCACCACGCACGTGCCAAATTACGGGTTGACAAAATGGCACCCTAATTGCTAGACTCGGCGGGTTGTCCTGAACTCGGCTAGGCCTACTGTCAGGCGTCGCGTTCAGGATTTGTCTTTTTTAGTAAACACTTAGCGACGAAAAGAGATATCGAGTTTTGCCGACATTCAGCCAGCTGGTTCGAAAAGGACGTAAACGAACGGCGTCCAAGACGGACAGCCCCGCGCTTCAAGCCTGCCCGCAAAAGCGGGGCGTGTGCATTCGGGTTTTCATTTCGACCCCGAAGAAGCCGAACTCGGCTCTTCGAAAAGTGGCGCGGGTTCGCCTGACGAACGGTATTGAGGTCACGACCTACATTCCAGGCGTGGGCCACAATCTCCAAGAGCACTCGATCGTGCTCATTCGCGGCGGACGGGTAAAAGATTTGCCCGGCGTCCGCTATCACGTCGTCCGCGGGTCGTTGGACGCGGTCGGGGTCGAAGGCCGCAAGAACGGTCGCTCGAAATACGGCACCAAGCGTCCGAAGGTCTGAGATACCTCGAAACGTGCCTAGTTTGAACCAATAACGGAAGAGTCAAAGTCAAGAGATGCCCAGACGACGAGAAGTACCGAAACGCGAGCCGCAGCCCGATCCGATCTATAACAGTGGCTTGGTCTCGTTCTTTATCAACGTCGTCATGAAAGAGGGGAAGAAGTCGACCGCGGAAAAACTGGTCTATGGAGCGTTCGACAAGATCCGGGACCGTACGTCCGAGGACCCTCTCATTATTTTCAAGAAGGCTGTAGATAACGTCAAACCCACTTTGGAGGTCAAGAGCCGCCGGGTGGGAGGCAGCAACTACCAGGTACCGATCGAAGTGCGCCCGGAGCGAAGAACGTCTCTCTCGCTTCGCTGGCTCGTTAACTTCGCCCGTTCACGACCGGAGAAGACGATGGTCGATAAGATCGCAGGTGAGCTTATCGATGCTTCCTCGAATCGTGGCGGGGCGGTAAAAAAACGGGAGGATATACATCGGATGGCGGAGGCCAACAAAGCTTTCGCGCATTACCGCTGGTAACACGGTGTCCTCTTAGCTCTAACACACCGAGCATCCGCCAGTACTAGCATCTACTGAGCGGATAGCTGATTTATGTATCAGGGGCGCTAGCCCCTGGCGAGAGACGAACGAAATTCGCAAGGAATTAGACAATATAGTTTTCGGGCTTGGCCCGAATTCGGCGTATACCAATGGCTCGTACAGTACCTCTAGAGAGGACCCGCAATATCGGCATCATGGCTCATATCGATGCCGGTAAGACGACGACGAC
>JAJCXL010000293.1 GCA_029263435.1 Acidobacteriota bacterium
CCGAACGATGGGGCCGTCGAGGTCGTCGAACGCTTCCGCGGCGATGATCGCCGCGAGCTCGCCCGCCATCCCGCCCGTCCGGGTATCCTCGTGCACGATCATCACTTTGTTGACCCGACGCACCGCATCGAGCACGCAGTCTTGATCGAGAGGGACGAGGCTTCGCAGGTCGATGACTTCGAGCTCGATCTTCTCCGACGCGAGCTTCACCGCCGCTTCGAGCACGGTGTGCACCATCGCGCCGTAGGTGACGACGACGATGTCGTCCCCCCGACGTCTCGTCGCAGCTTTGCCGATCGGCACGACGTCCGGCGCCGCATCGAGCTCCGCCTTGGACACTTTGACGTGGCGGTAGAGCTTCTTGTGCTCGAGATAGAGCACCGGGTCTTCGTCCCGGATCGCGGATTTCATCAACCCGCGGGCATCCGCGACCGTCGCCGGCACGACGACTTTGATCCCGGGGGTATGAACGAAATGCATTTCCGGATTCTGGGAATGGAACGGACCCGCTCGGACTCCGCCGCCGGATGGGCCGCGAAGCACGATGGGCACGCCCGCCCCCGTCCGATAGCGGCTCTTCGCCGCGAAGTTCGTGATCATGTTGAACGCGTTCGCGATGAAGTCGATGAACTGGAACTCGACCACCGGGCGCAGCCCTTGAAAGGCAGCGCCAATGGCGACTCCGGTATAGCCTTCTTCGCTGATGGGCGTATCGATGACTCGACTCGCACCGAAGTGATCGAGAAAGCCAGCGGTGACCTTGAAGGCTCCTCCATAGAGTCCGACATCTTCGCCGAGCAAGATGATCGTCTCATCGCGCTCCATCTCTTCCCACATGGCCTGTCGGATGGCTTCGAGATAAGTGACTTCGCTCATGAGATCAGGAGCTCGCATAGACCACCGCGTCAGCGGTCGATGGATCGGGGTCCGAAGCGCTATCCGCCGCACGAAGCGCGTCCGCCACCGCCGTCTCGGCGCGAGAAACGAGAGCGGAGCGATCGGACTCGGAAAGCCAATCCTGCTGCAAGAGAAATTTCTCGAACCGCCACGCCGGGTCGTCGTCGACGTCCTCGGACTCGCGCTCGGATCCGGCTTCGAGGCGCTCGACATGGTCCAAAGGCGACGGGATGGCGCTCTCGTTGCCGAAGTACCGCCGCGAGCTTCGCAGCACGGCTTCAATCAAGGTAGGACCATCGCCCGCTTGTGCCCGAGACACCGCGGTGCCCACCACTTGGACCACCTGCAGCAAGTCGCTCCCGTCCACCGGCAGAGACGCGACCCCATATCCTTTCGCGCGTTCGTAGAGCTGAGTGACTCCATGTCCGAACGACGCACCCGGATAGCGCACCACGATGACGACCAACGGACACTTGGAGACCGCGGCGAAGTTGAGGCCTTCATGAAAGTCGCCCGTCGCCACCGCCTCGTCCGGGACGAGCGCGAGCGCCACGCGATCCTGCTTCTGGGCACGGTAGGCAAAAGCCATTCCTGCCATGACACTTACATGAGAGGCCAAGTGCCCGGTGGTACCGATCAAGCCTCGAGAGAGGTCGCCGAAGGGTTGGAGCGGATCGCGTCCACCGCTCGGAGCCTTCGCCTTTCCGAGGAACTGAAGCACGATCTCCTCCGGCTTCACCCCGCGCAAGAGCAGAGTGCCGAGAGTCGGAAGCGAGGAGGAGAGCGCGTCTGACGGCGTCGGTACGAAAGCCGAGCCGACACTGACCGCCTCGAGCCCGCGCCTCAAGCCAAGAGGACAAGAGAGCTCTTTCTCGCGATGCAAGCGGGCCAATGCCTCTTCGAGGCGCCGGGTCAGCACCAGATAGAACAAAAGCTCCTGCAGCTGTCTCTTACCCAAACGCATCAGCTCGGCATCACTCCGGCTTCTCTTCGGCACTCCATTTGAGGTTGGATCTCGAGGTCGGCTTCGCGGGCTTCGATGACTTCACGCTCGAAGACCCGGCCGAAAGCACCCGCGACAGCATCCATCGCTCGTTGGCGGGAGACTGGCGCTCGCAGCACCTGTTCCATTGAGCTGGCAGCTCGGCCGACGATACCACAGGGCACGATGTGCTCGAAGTAATCGAGATCGGTCGCCACGTTCAGCGCGAACCCGTGAGAGGTCACCCACTGCGTGACGCGGACTCCGATGGCAGCCAGCTTCCCTTGCGGGTGCCACACGCCGGTGAGCCCTTCCTCGCGCGCCGTCTCGACTCCGAAGCTCCGCAGAGCCTCGATGAGGGTCTGCTCGAGTGCTCTCAAATACTCGTGCACGTCCTTCTTCCACCGCCTGAGATCGATGATGGGATAGCCGACCAGCTGCCCCGGACCGTGAAACGTGATGTCACCTCCTCGATCCGTCTCGATCAGACGGGCCCCGAGGCGCTCGAGCGTGGCGCGGTCGCTGAGAAGGTGATCCCATCCAGCGCCGCTCCCGACGGTGTAGGTGGGCGGGTGCTCGACGAAGAGAAGGACGTCCCCAACCCGCTCAGCGCGCCGAGCGATGACCAGCTCTCGCTGGATCGTAAGGGCCTCCTCGAAATCTCTTCGGCCCAGGTCGACGCGAACGACGCGCTCAGCCATGAAGCGGCGTTTCGACGGCGGCATGCGCCGCCTCGGCCACGCTTTCGGAGAGGGTCGGGTGCGCGTGCACGGTGCGCATGAGTGACTCAGCCGTCGCTTCATGAGCGAGCGCCACGACCGCCTCGGCAATGAGATCCGTCGCGTGCGGCCCCACGATGTGGACTCCCAGAAGCTCGCCGTATTTGGCTTCACTGACGATTTTCACGAACCCTTCGCTGTCGCCCAAGATGGCCGCTTTCGGGCTGGCAGCAAAGGGAAACTTACCGATCCGCACGTCATAGCCTTTCTCACGCGCGGCGGCCTCGGTGAGACCCACACTTCCAATCTCCGGGGTGCAATAGGTCGCCCCGGGCATGTGGTGGTAGTTCAACGGCTCGACCGGCCGACCCGCAATGCGCTCGACCGCGAGCACCCCTTCGGCGGAAGCGACATGCGCGAGCTGTTGGGTCGCGACGACGTCGCCGATGGCATAGATACCCTTGGCGGTCGTCTCCATGAAGTCATCCACGACGACCGCGCCACGTGAAAGCGTCACGCCGCACTCTTCGAGCCCGATATCCTCGGTGCGGGGCTTGCGCCCCACCGCGACGAGGAGTTTGTCGACGGTGCGAGATTCTGCGCTACCGTCGGCCCGG
>JAJCXL010000294.1 GCA_029263435.1 Acidobacteriota bacterium
CGGAGTCGAGGGTCAATTTGGTATCGGTCAAACCTCTCAGCCTTCTTTCTCATAGAGATGGTGGTGTTCGACATAAGCCGCGACGGGGTCGGGCACGAGGAACCGGATAGAGCCGCCTCGCCCTACCGATTCACGGATCGCGGTTGACGACACGGACAGCATCGCGCTTTGGAGCACGAAGATTCCCTCCTCCTCATGCGCGATAGCGTCGGGAGCCACAGCTATCATCCGCCCTGACAGCTCCGGGCGATCCGTCAAAACGTCTCGCAAAGGGCCACTCGGTGCATCATCGACAACAGGCAGGTCAGGCACCTCAGGCCTTCGTTGAACCACAATGGAGTAGGACGACAGGAAGTTCTCCCACTTCCGCCAAGTCCTTATCTCTCGAAACGTGTCTGAGCCCATGATGAAGTAAAACCGGGCGTCGGGCAATTCCGATTGCAAGACCTCCATCGTGTCTATCGTATAAGACGGACCACTCCGATCGACCTCGACGCGTGAAACGTCGAATCCGGGCTCGTCGGCCAGCGCGAGCTCGATCATTCGGACTCGATGCGACGCATCCGTCACTCCGTCATTTTGCTTGTGCGGGGGATCGGCGGCCGGAATGTAGAGCACTCGCTCGAGAGAGAGCGCTTGACGAGCCACCTCCCCCGCTCGCAAGTGACCCAGGTGAGGAGGATCGAACGTCCCACCCAATATCCCGACGCGTTTCATCGCTGGCGATCGCCCGACGATCCGTTCGGGCCTGACAACAATCGATAGAGCCCCTGAACCATTTCACGACACCCCTCTCCGGTCGCGGACGAGACGCTGAAGATCGGCAAGCCCATCTCATTGGCTACGCGTTCGAGCGCGTCGAGCCGCGAGCCATCGACGAGCGCATCGAGCTTGTTCGCTCCGAGCGCAGCGGGCTTCAGCTCCATCCCTCCTCCATAGGCTTCGATCTCGTGACGAAGGGCTTTCAAGTCCTCGTCGGGCTCGCGTCCGGACCCCTCGGAGACGTCGACGAAATAAACGAGACAGCCCGTCCGGCTCAAGTGCCGCAAAAAGCGGTCACCGAGCCCGGCGCCCTCACTGGCTCCCGGGATGAGCCCGGGAACATCCGCGAGGACGAAGCTGGCTTCCTCGGAGACCGACACGACGCCTAGATGAGGCACCAGCGTCGTGAAGGGGTAGTCCGCAATCTTCGGTCGCGCGGCGCTCACGCGCGAGATGAACGTCGACTTGCCGGCGTTCGGAAACCCGACCAGCCCCACGTCGGCCAGAAGCTTCAGCTCGAGCGCGAGCCGCCGCTCCTCGCCAGGCGCTCCCGGTTCGGATTTGCGCGGAGCTCGGTTCATCGCCGATGCGAAAGATGTATTCCCGCGGCCGCCGACACCGCCCTTAGCGACTAACAATCGTTGGTCTTCTTCGGTCAGATCGCCCAAGACCTCCTCGGTCTCGGCGTCTTTCACCAAGGTGCCGATAGGGACGGCCAGCTCCAGATCGACGCCCCGACGCCCGGCCTTGCGTGAACCTTCCCCGTGGTGTCCTCGTTCAGCTCGATACTCCGGACGGTATCGAAAGTCAGCTAGGGTGTTTTGTCGGCTGCTCGCGATGAGCCACACGGAGCCTCCGTCGCCGCCATGCCCGCCATCGGGCCCGCCTCTAGGGACGAACTTCTCGCGCCGAAAGCTGACGACGCCATTTCCGCCCCGTCCGGCGTGTACTTCGAGGACGGCTTCATCTATCCACATGACCTGATTACAGGCGCGAACGGCACGAGGCCGGTGCGCGTCCGACGGCGGGAGCTATCGGCAGGTCGGGCAGAAGCGACCGTCGGAGCTCAATCAGTGTCCGCGGCGCGAATGTGAATGAACCGGCCTTTGCTGCCGCGGTTCTGGAACTCCACCACGCCGTGAGACTTCGCGAAGAGCGTATCGTCCTTGCCACGCCCCACGTTGCGGCCGGGCTTGAATGGAGTACCGCGCTGGCGCACGAGGATGGAGCCGCCGGTGACGGTTTGGCCACCAAAGGCCTTTACCCCCAGGCGTTGCGCGTTGCTGTCGCGACCATTGCGCGAGCTCCCTTGCCCTTTTTTATGTGCCATGACCTATCCTTCGATGGACTCGATCGTCAACGAAGTAAACGATTGACGATGACCTCGAGTGCGACGGTACTGCTTGCGTCGCTTCTTCTTGAAGACGAGCACTTTGCGGCTGCGTCCCTGCTCCAACACGCGGGCGGTGACGGAAGCTCCTTCGACGAAGGGCTTTCCGAGCTCGATGGCGCCGTCTCGGTTGACGAGCATGACTTTGTCGAAGCTGACGGTGTCGCCGACAGCCGCGTCTAGTTTCTCGACTTTCAGCGTTTCGCCGGGCACTGCCCGTTCTTGCTTCCCGCCGGTCTCGATAATTGCGTACAACTTACTACCTCCGCAGATCTGACCATTCTAGTGAGGGTCATCGACGGTGTCAAGGCACAGCGCGACACCCGCATAGGCCTGCGCCGGTTCGGAAACGAGGTCCGACGCCGATGGTGATTGAATCACTAGAATCCGAATCCAATCCAGAAATCGGTTTTCCAGCCTTCCGCGGTCGTCGCGAAGTCGGTCAGCTTGGACCAGTTGATGTTCATGGGCATTCCGAAGAAGTTGAAGGTCAAGCCGATACCGTAGGACGCCACCGCATTCCCAAGACCCCACCCCTCGGAAACACAGATCGAGGTGCCGGCCGGCCCGCATCGAGCGCCTAGCGATGAAACGCGACGTTCGCTCGAGAACACATTGAACTCCTGGCCCTGGAAGTGAGCTCCGCCCATATCGACGAAGAACAAACCTCGGAGGGGACCGAAAAACCCGATCGGAGTGATCGCGGCATCGATGATCGGAAACCGGAGCTCCGCGTTCGCAAAAAACCCTTTGTTACCCACGAATGACTGGTAGTCGAAGCCGCGCATGTCGCCGTTGCCGCCAAACCAGAACAGATCGGGATTCTCTCCAGAGCTCCACTGACCACGCACGCGCAGGGCGAGCAGACTCGCGGAGGAGAGCTGGAGATACTTGCGGGCGTCGAGCGTCAGGCTCTCGCGAGAGAGAAAAGGCCCTCCGGGCGAGACGTTGAAGCCGGCGAGCAGAGTACTTCCCGCGATGGGGCCGAAGTTGCGAAACCGGGTGGTCTCTTGGACGAAGGTCAGCCCCACCGGAAGGACCGTCCCATTGGGATAGCGTCGCGCGAGCGCATCCTGGAACTGATCGAACTGGCCGGGATCGAAGCCAAGACCGCCAGTGTTGAAGTTGGGGTCGAGAAGCGGATCCTCGAACCGGGTGCGCTGCTTGATGATCCCCGCCGACAATTCGAAGCGCCGGAACCGGCTCAACGGGTAAACCCCGGACACCGTCGTGCCGGTTTGGCGGATCGTCGACAACGCACCATCGCGGCTGAAACCGGGTTGGAACGAGAACGGCGACGCGAAGAAGAAGCTCGTCGAGTCGAAGCCCGAAACGTTGTACTGGAGCCGCCCCGCCCGATTCGTGTACGAGCCCAGATAGCTCCGGAACTCACGCACCGACAACGCGAAAAAGGTGAAGTTCTGGTCGCCTAGAACGTCTGAAAAGCTGATCCCGGTGCCACCGAAGAAGTCACCGCCCGACGTCACACCGACATTGATTGGCGGAGCACCATCGATGTAGAACTTCTCGAACGTGCCTTTGCCACGCTTGTTCTCCGAAATGATCTGATGGCTGACCGGTGGGACGAAATCGATCACCGGCCCTTCGGTGCGCACGACGAGGTCGGATGTGATCTCTTTGACCGGCTCGTCCATGGGAAGCCGATACAGTCCATAGTTACCCTTGTAGTAACTGGTGAACAGCAAGACGTCGTCATCCGTGCGCGCATTCTTGATCAGCGCCGGCGAGAAGTTGCCACCCAGGACGTCCGTATATTGAATGATGTCGCCGGTCTCGACGTCCATCGAGCGCAAGTTGAAGATATCGTCATCTTCGTTCGACGTGTAGAACATGACCCGACCGTCATCCGAGAACGTGGGAGACGCGTCGTCATGGGTGCCGAACGTGACCTGCTCTTTCTGGCTCGGGTCGGACAGATTCAATCGATAGATCTTGTCGTAACCGCTGATCCGGCGGCTGTAGTAGAGCCATTCTCCGTCGGGCGTGACCGTGGGAAACTTGTCGAAGAAGTCATCATCGGTGACGTTCTCGAACAGCTCCGTCGCCAGATTCACCCGCCACACGTCGCTGATGCCATCCTCGAGAGCGGTGAAATAGATCCATTCTCCATTCGGATCGACCGCAGGGAACATCGCCCGATCCACCGGGACTTGAATCCGCTTCACGACGTTCTCGTTGAGCACGTCGACGACGATGAGGGCGCGCCGCTTCTTGTAACGTCCGAAGAAAACGACGTTGTCTCCGTCCGGCGTCCACGCGATATTGCGCCCGATGAGGGAATCTTCTCCCACGAGGCCTACGATGTTCTCGAAAGCTCCCGTATATCCGGGGGTCAAGTTCTTGATGACGGAGCCGTCGACAGCGGAGAGCAAGATAATGTCGAACTCGCTCTCTTTCCGATTGACGCTCATGACCGCGATGACTTCTTTCGAGGGTGACGGTGCCGCCGATAATGCGGCGACGAAGTTCCCCTGCCTCGGATTCGGAGACATGTCGAGGCTGTAGTCGTCAGGAATCTCTTTGTCCCGAAACGGCTTGTACTTGTCGACGAGCCACCGTTTCCACTCTCTATAAAACTCCTCCGGGGTCAGCCGAAACGCTTGTTGATAGACCTCCGCGCCCACGCCACCGACGACGGCTCTGCGCAGTGCGAAGATGAACTGCCGCACGCCTTCCTTACCGAAGCGCTCCTCGATGAACTCGAACACCGACGAGCCGAAGCTATAGGCCGCGCGTGCGAAGCCGACGTTGAGCGCTTCGAAGCTAGGGATCTGATCCGTGACCGCGGCGTCGCGAATGACCATGAGGTCGAGCGGATCCCACTCGCTCTCCATGTACGTCGCCATCCCCTCGTCGATCCATACCGGCACCGAACGACGGACCAACGAGCGCGGAATGATGTCGAACTGAAAGATGTGGGTGAGCTCGTGGATAAAAAGCTCTTGGAGCTCGTCGGGTGGGTTGTCGATCGGGATGACCATCCGATCTCGAGCCGGCTCGGCGAAGGCGCCGACCCCTTCGGGGATCTCGATGGGAAACAGGTTAGTTTGCGCGAACTCCGAGAACGTCTTGTAGAGAATCAGCGGGATCGGAAAGGAGATCTCGTGTTTGAGATCATTGGACACTTTCTCATACGCGCTTTCCGCGTAGCTGACGAGGCGACCGAGCTCTTGTTCGAACTCGGGATAGTAGTAGACCTCGAAGTGGGGCGAGCGGTAGACCTGCCAACTGTGCTTATCCCACTTGACCTTGTTCTTGCCGTAAAACGGTGCGAACGACGCTTGGCCGAGGGCGATGGTCGCGCTCGCGAGAACGACCGCGAGCAGTGCCGCCGCTCGTCCCATCGTTTTCCAGCTGTTCGTCATGGATTACCTCGCTATCGTCTAAAGCCGAGCCCTCGAGGCTCGGCGGCCCCCACACGACGCGAAGCTCGGCGGCAAGAAGCCAGCGCGTTCGGGTCCACTCGTTGATGTCGTTATCGTTTCGCCAAACTAAAGAACCATTCCAGTCACCGGGGGACGATCATCTGAGGAGGATTCTCGTTCCCCGAAACGTTTGCGGCGCGAGAATGCTCAAGAAATTCGGCAACAGCCGATCCATGAGCTCGAAATAAGACGACAGCGCGGAGGTCTGCTCGTCGCGGCCGTAGATGACCTCTTCCGTGAACCGCTCGCGATGAATGGTGCGGCCGGTCTCGCCATCGATGAAGTAGAACTCGGCGTTCAGCGTAAAGCCGGTGCGCTCTTGAAACGCTTGGCTCCTTTGGAGCTGAGGGCGGTTGAACGAGTCCCGCACGTAACGATCGCGCCTCGAAAACCCAGAGCGCGACTCCGAGCCGAAGCGTAGCTTGCCGGTCACGATGAGCGGATTCTGATATTCCTCGCCCAGCTGCTGCCAGTACTCCTCGTCCTCGAGTAATTTGTCTTGCTCGAGGTCAATCCACTCCTGCTGCGAGATCTCTTCCTCGCCGTCGGCGCGGGCTTGCTCTTCGAGATCCCGGAACTCCGCGAGCAGCCCGAGCTCTTCGAGAGTCTCTTCCGAAAAATCTCCCAACGGGTCCACGTCGGCGTCGAGCACTTGGAGTCGAGAGCGCATGCGGAGCTGATTGCGCAATAGCCGGACGGTCTCCGAATCGAGGTCGAGGCGCTCGTTCGTCTGGGTGGTAAACGTCGCGACGAGAATGCGGTTGTACTCCTGAATGTCCAGCTTCGCTTCGATCGGTACTTCGATCGGCACCTCGTAATAGGAGGTGCAGCTCACGCCGCTCAAGGCCGAGATCACTGCCGCCGCACAGAGAGCGGACCGCAGGCGCCGGCGCTCAGTTCTGGGACGACCGCCGGTCCGTACGCTTCTTTCTCTCATAAGCTTCCCTGAAGAGCTCATAGTTCTGTCGGATATACAGATTGTTGGAGTCAATCTCCAGAGCTCGCTCGTACTCGTCGTTCGCGCGATCGAACTCTCCGGATTGCTCGTAGGCGACGGCGAGATTATTTCTGGCGCTGGCATTGCGAGGGTCGAGCTCGACGGCTTTTTCCCAGCGGTAGATGGCTTCACGCCACAAGCCTCGCTGCGCGACATTGATGCCGAAGGCAACCTGCGCTTTGGATTCATCCTCGCGCTCATCGAAAGCAAGGGTTGCCGGCGCGAGAGCCACCGGCGCGACGACCAGGCTCAACAGAAGGAGACGTTGCAACAGATGCACGTTTAAGGACAAATCTACCTCAGATTTAATTCTAATCTCGAGAGGTTACATCACCCTCTGTGATGCAGGCGGCACCGTTATGGTAGCCCAGCCCCCAGGGGTTCGCAAGAATCAACGCGAACGCGGCGATCCGTTCTTTTTGGACTCGGACGAGGAGTCTCGGCCTCATTTTTTTCGTCCTCCGATACTGACGGGCTCTCATCGCGTTGAGCCCGGATTGTCCGCGAAAGGAGGCTGAATGTCTGTGAATCAAACAACAAGAGACGAGCGCGTCGCTGCGTGGGCGATCCAGACGATGCGGGGCGTCCCGTGGTTGGAACGGGTCGGACGGGTCCGGAAAGCAGGAAGTTGCACCCAAGCGATGGCCGATTTTCCGGGCGCTGACAGGCGGGTCGAGTCCGCGCGGGAAAGCCTGTCCCGGGTAGAGCAAGCAGGATTTCGAGTGCTGTGCTGGTCCGAGGCGGATTACCCCCGCTTGTTGAGAGCGATAGTCGATCCACCCCTGGTCTTGAGCGTCTGGGGCGAGCTGCGGGCGACGGACGCGCTCGCCATCGCTATCGTCGGTTCGCGCACCGCGACCCGCTACGGACGAGAGATGAGCCACCGCCTCGCTTCCGAGCTCGCTCAGGCGGGTCTCACTATCATTAGCGGGCTCGCGCGAGGGATCGACAAGCAAGCGCACGAAGGCGCCCTCGACGCGGGCGGACGCACGATTGCCGTGCTCGGCTCGGGACTCTTGGACGTCTATCCTCGTGAACATCGCAAGCTGGCCGAGCGCATCGCGGCTCGGGGAGCCGTCATCTCCGAGCTCCCCCTCGACGAGCCTCCGCGCGGGCAGAACTTCCCACGCCGCAATCGCATCATCACTGGAGCCGCGCTCGGTACCGTGGTGGTCGAGGCCACTCTCAAGAGCGGCTCCCTCGTCTCCGCTCGCATGGCTTTGGAGCAAGATCGCGAAGTCTTCGCGGTGCCCGGCCCGGCGCTGGCGCCGAACAGCTCCGGGGTGCACGCGTTGATTCGAGACGGTGCCACCCTCGTCACCCGGGGAGAAGACATCATCGAGGAGCTCCGGCCTGAGCTGCGCGAGCTCTTGGCCCGCCGCCCCCTGTCGGTCGGTGAGGCCCCCGCGCCGCGCCGGCGCCCCTCCGATCCCACGGAGACGCGGCTCATCGAGACGTTGAAAGACGCGCCGGAGGGCCTGGGGCTCGACCACCTCGTGGAACGCGCTCGGATTCCCACCCCACAGGCCCTCGCCGCCCTCGGACGGCTCGAGGTCAAAGGCGTCCTTTGGAGCCTCCCGGGAGGGGTCTTTCAGCTCAAGCCGTGAGGGTATCGGCAGAGTCCCGGCTCGGCTCGAGACCCGGTGGCGCCCTCGGGCCTTTCGGATCCCATAAAGCGGACTTGCTTTCGGCCGATGCATGTTTTGGCTACACTAATCCCATGGCGAAATCGCTAGTCATCGTTGAGTCCCCCGCGAAAGCGAAGACTATCAACAAGTTCCTGGGACGGAACTACATCGTCCGAGCTTCCATGGGGCACGTGCGCGACCTCCCCAAGAGCAAGCTGGGTGTCGACGTCGAGCACGGCTTCATTCCGGACTACGTGGTGATCCCGAAAAAGAAGAAGGTCCTGCTGGAGCTCAAGAGCGAAGCGAAGAAGGCGGATACGATCTACCTCGCACCTGACCCGGATCGCGAAGGAGAGGCCATCAGCTTCCATCTCGCTGAAGAGCTCAGCGCCAAAGGCACCAAGATTCACCGCATCCTCTTTAATGAGATCACGAAGAAGGCGATTCAAGACGCGATCCAAAATCCGCTGGAGATCGACAAGGACAAAGTCGACGCGCAGCAGGCCCGTCGCGTCCTCGACCGACTGGTGGGCTATCAAATCTCCCCGCTCTTGTGGGACAAGGTGCGGCGCGGTCTCTCCGCAGGGCGGGTGCAGTCCGTCGCGCTTCGTATCGTGTGCGAGCGTGAGCGCGAGATCCAAGCGTTCGAGTCGGAAGAGTATTGGTCGATCCACACTCAGCTGGAAGCGGCAGCTCCGCCCTCGTTCGAAGCCAAGCTCTCCAAAGCGGACGGCAAGAACATCGAGCTGAAGGACGAGACCACTTCGATGAAGGTGGTCGAAGAGCTCGAAAAACTTCCTTTCGAAGCGGCGAAGGTCACGGCGAAGGAGAGACGGCGCAATCCGGTACCGCCGTTCATCACGAGCAAGCTTCAGCAAGAAGGCGCCCGTAAGCTCGGCTTCACCGCCAAGCGCACGATGATGGTCGC